>CAMJKR010000022.1 GCA_946406415.1 uncultured Selenomonadales bacterium
GACACAAGCAATCTTGCTGAATAAAACGCTGGGCTGTTGCCGATTCATTTTTAATGACTTCTTTTCGGTTAGACGCGACAGTTGGGACAAAGATAAAAAATCTGTCTCCTATAATGAAAAAAGCACATTGGGCGTTGCCTATCAAAATTTCTTCAAACGTGTTGTACAAAACGCCGCCATAAATATCTTGCGAAAAGCATTGGAAATGAAGAATTCAGCTTGAAGAATAGAAACTACCGTGGGACACACGGGAAGGAACGCCTTTGGAGACTATGTAAGACGCAAGAAAAGGCGCAATGGTCGTTGAATTAGGAATCCCGCTACCCTTATAAGGAGTGTCAAGAAGCAAGAATCCCTCCATTTGTGGAGTGTCAATTTAAGTCGGTGATAGATTGAGTGCGTGGCGTTTTCCCGAATTTGCGCGAGGAAATATGCTGTCTTGAATGGGGTCGGCTTTACGAAACTTATCACACGAAAACTTATGACGCGGAAAAACTTGCCGTCGAGATTGCGGAACTTTATGCGCCGGACGATGATGTTATAACGAGCAAGAGCAGCATTTACAATCGCGTTAAAGGCAACGCATAAAATCGGAGGTGGGACGATGAATATAGCTGATTTCAAAAAATTTTGTTCCAAAGAAAAAATTCGTTGGACGATGCACGGGCTAAAAAGAATTCAATCGCGGGATATTTTACGAGACGACGTAAAATATTGTATAATGCACGGCGAAATTATCGAAGAATATCCCGATGATTATCCACATCCGAGCGCATTGATATTTGGAAAAAAAGTTGAGTGGCGATATAATCCATGTTGTTTGCGCTTTTGACGGCGAAGTTTTATATTCCATAACGGCATATGAGCCGACGACAGAAAAATTTATGGAAGATTTGCAAACGAGGAGGAACAAGTAATGTGCATGTACTGCAAAGGCGGAAATTTTATAGAATCAATTACGACGCATGTAGTCAAATACAAAAATTCTCTGGTTATAATCGAAAACGTGCCGTGCATGGAGTGCGACCAATGCGGCGAAACTTTTTATAGCGATTCCGTTGCCAAACGTTTGGAAGAAATCGTTAACTCGGTAAAAAAATTTGCTCCAAAAATTTCTGTTATTGGTTATAGACAAGTAGCATGATATGTAAATTTTTTGGAGGTGCGTAAATGGCAAATGTTAAACTTTTAGACACGAGTACGATAAATAAAATTGCGGCTGGGGAAGTCGTCGAACGCCCTGCCTCTGTCGTCAAGGAGCTTGTGGAAAATTCGATAGACGCGGGCGCGAGCCGTATCGAAATTGAAATTCAAAACGGCGGCAAAGCATTAATACGAGTGACTGACGACGGCGCGGGCATGAATCGCGAAAACGCAGCCCTTTCTGTTAGACGACACGCTACAAGCAAACTGTCAACGGCAGATGACTTGCAACGAATCACGACACTTGGCTTTAGGGGCGAGGCATTGCCTACAATCGCCGCCGTGTCGAAATTTACATTGCAGACGCGCCGCGCAGAGGACGAACTCGGCACAAAAATAAAAATCGATGGCGGAAAATTGCAAGACACGCACGAGGTTGGTTGCAAAGTCGGCACATCGGTTTTAGTCGAGGAATTATTTTTTAACACGCCTGCGCGGCTGAAATTTTTAAAGGCGACGCCAACGGAGGCAAATAAAATTCACGACTTCATAGTTAAGCTTGCGTTGAGCCGTCCAAACATTGCGTTCAGATTTATAAACGGCAATCGAGTTGCACTAGCCACGCCGGGCAATGGGAAAATTCTTGACGCATTGAGCGCGATTTACGGCACGGAGCTGACTGATTCGATTTTGCGCTTGAGAAACGACGACGGCGATTTAAAGTTGCGCGGCTACGTGACTAAGCCCAATATTTTAAAAAGTTATCGTTCGTGGCAGACGTTTATAATCAATGGTCGCGTTGTCGAGAGCCGAACCATTTCAAAAGCGGTCGACGAGGCTTATAAGTCGCTAATTCCGAAGACGGGCTTTCCGTTGGCAGTGGTGATAATCGACGTGCCGCAAAGTTCAATTGATGTAAATGTTCACCCGCAGAAAATTGAGCTAAAATTTGAGGACGAGGGCAAAATTTTTAAGGCAGTCTATCACGCGGTGCGCGAGGCGGTAGAAAATAAAAACGAATCAGTCGAACACGATTTAACGGAGGTAGCCGCCGCGCCACAAACGCCGCATTATGAACAGCTAAATTTAAACGCGGAGTTTCAAAAAAACTTCCGAGCGCAAGAAAAAACCTAAAGACGACTTCGACATTGAAAAAATTTTGCCGGTCGCTAAATCAATTCAACCGCCTGAAGAAAAACCTATGCCCGTCGAAAAACCCGTTGAAAAAATTCCGCCGCCCGAAAAAAAATCCGCGCTTGAACTTGAACCGATTGGACAAGTGGCGCGTTGTTATATCGTTGCGCAGAGCGGAGCAGATTTATATATCGTTGACCAACACGCCGCGCACGAACGGATTTTATTCGACAAGCTAAACGCCTACGCAGAAAAAATTCCCGCGCAGGGCTTGCTGATTCATCGCGTGCTTAAATTTGATTCGCGGGAGGCTGAGCTGATTGAAAAAAATCTTAACGTCTTCGCGGAATTGGGCTTTACATTGGAGCCGAGCGGCGAAAACGAATTCCGAATTACAGAAGTGCCACTGGACGCCGCAGACACCGACGCAGAAAATCTTTTGCGCGGGATAATCGAGGAAATTTTCGACGGCGTAAACGAATGGGGCGACATTGCAAAAAAAATTCGTCAATCGGTGTTGGCAACGACGGCTTGCAAGGCGGCAATCAAGGCGGGGCAGGAATTAAATCTGCGGCAAATGGAAATTTTACTAAACGACCTGGCGAAGACGACGCACCCGCACACTTGCCCGCACGGACGCCCGACGATTATAAAATTTTCCGCCGACGACCTCGCTAAAATGTTTAAACGTACTTGATAATTTTTAAGGAGAAAATTTTATGAGCAAAAAAATTTTAATGGCGCACGGGTCGCTTTGAAAGCGACAGAACAGCTGACGCGATTAACGTTACAAAAATTTTCAACTAATCGCCGCGCATTTGCGACGGTTAATTTTTAAAGGAGATTTTTTATGAGCAAAAAAATTTTAATGGCGCACGGGGCGGGCGGCAAGTTGAGTGCTGAACTTTTGCACGAAATAATTTTGCCCGCTTTCGACAACGAAATTTTACAGGAACTTCACGACGGCGCGAAAATTGGCAAGTTGGCGATGACGACTGATAGTTACGTTGTGCGCCCTATTTTTTTTCGCGGCGGCGATATTGGCAAGCTGTCGATTTGCGGCACGGTTAATGATTTGGCGGTTACGGGCGCGGTTCCGAAATATATTTCTGCCGGCGTGATTTTAGAGGAAGGCTTTGACTTCGACGACTTGAAAAAAATTGTCGGCTCAATGGCGTCGGCGGCTCACGAGGCGGGCGTTAAAATCGTCACGGGCGATACAAAAGTTGTCGGGCGCGGGCAAGCTGACGGAATTTTCATCAACACGGCGGGCATTGGCGAATTGATTGACGGCGTTGACATTTCCGCTAAAAAAATCTGCGCGGGCATGAAAATTTTAGTTTCAGGCACCATTGGCGACCACGCGACGGCGATTTTGGCGGGGCGTCACGGCTTGGAGTTGCCGGAAAATATTAAGTCGGATTGTGCGCCGCTCAATAAAATGATTTATGAAATGCTTGCCGCCGAACCGAAAATTGCAATGCTCCGCGACGCGACCAGAGGCGGAATTGCGGCTGTGCTTAACGAGATTGCACAGGCGGCTAACGTCGGGATTTTGCTTGACGAGGAAAAAATTCCCGTTCGCGAGGAAGTTAGCGGCGTTTGCGACATTTTGGGCTTTGACGTATTGGAGCTTGCCAACGAGGGAAAAATTATCGCTATTGTTCCTGCCGAGTCTGCTGAAAAAATTTTGTCAATCATGCGGAAAAATATTTACGGCAAAGACGCGGCAGAAATTGGCGAAGTCGTAAAAAATTCGGCGGGCAAAGTTGGCTTGAAAACTTCTTTGGGTAGTGTTAGGATTGTCGACATGCCGGCGGGCGAACTCGTACCTAGAATTTGCTAAAGGAGATGAGCTAATGGAGCAAAGAACACGCGATATTTTAAAATTGCTCCTCCAAGAAAATAAATTTTACACGACGGCGGACATGGGAGCAAAGTTATCAGTAAGTTCAAAAACCATTTCGCGACAACTTCCAAAGGTCGAGGAAATTTTAAACGCAGTCGGCTTGCAACTTGAAAAAAAATCGGGCGCGGGAATAAAAGTTGTTGGCAGTGAAGTCAAACGCTACGCCCTATCAAAACAACTACAATCGGGCGAAAAGAGCGAGTACACGCCCAATGAACGCCGCTCAATCATAATCAGCAAACTTTTGTCGAGCCGCGAGCCAATAAAATTATTTGTACTATCAAGCGCGGTGCACGTGACGGATTCGACGATAAGCAACGACTTGGACAAATTAGAGGCGTGGTTTTATGAACAGGGCTTGAAACTTTTGCGCAAACCTGGATTGGGTGTGAGCTTACTTGGCGACGAAAGAGACTTGCGGCGGGCGATTGTCCGCTATATTTATGAGCACGTCGGCGAGGAACGGCTATTAAATTTAATGCAAGATAATCTGCCCGACGAACAACCTGTTGCGAAGGTGTCAAAATTTTTATTGGAGCTTATCGACGCGGGCGAGTGGCGGCGGCTTGAACAAATGATTCGCGTAATGGAAAATGATTTGGGTTATAAGTTGTCGGACAACGCATTTATCGGGTTGGTCGTGCACTTGTCGCTAGTTTTGCGGCGAATAAAAAATCACGAGGCAGTTAAACTTGACGCAGAAACTTGTTTGCGGGTAAAGGGTACACGAGAATTTTCAGCGGCAAAAAAATTGGCGGATAAAATTTCTTCAGCGTTTGCAGTCGAAGTGCCCAACAGCGAAATTTGCTACATAACAATGCATATACTCGGCGCGAGGAGCCGCTACAGTTCTGCAAGCTTGGGAAAAATTTCGATGATGGATAATTTCCGGCTGGTTACGTTAGCGCGGCAGATTATGAAACGCGCCGCAAAAATTACGGGACGCGACATTGATAAAAACCAAAGTTTATTGGCTGGCTTAGTAAATCACCTCGCGCCAACGATTAGCCGCTTGAAAATGCATATGGATATTCGTAACCCGTTGCTCGGCGAAATTCAAACGCATTATCCCGAACTGATGAGCCTTACCAAAAAATGCGTCGTCGAAGTGGAAGAGGAAGTTGGCTCGACTTTACCCGACGCTGAGATTGCGTATATCGCGATGCATTTGGGCGCGGCGTTATCTGACAGCGAAAAATTTTTACATGCGGTTCACAGGGTAGTTGTCGCCTGTCCAACGGGCATGGGGACTTCACGACTTTTGGCAAGCAGACTTCGTGCCAATTTCCCGACGCTAAAAATTGTTGACGAGGTGCCCATTCTTGAAATTAATGCCGATTACATTGCCGCAAAGGATTTTGAGTTCATAATTTCAACGGTGCCGATTCCCCGTGCAGATTGTCGCGTTTTGGTCGTGAACGCCGCCATGATTGACGAGGACAAGAAAAAAATTGAGGCGGAACTTTCACGCCAGAATAAAAAATTTTTGGGCAGTGCTGAGGAATTTGAGCCGCGTCCGCCGTTTATGGAAGGCTTGAGCAAAATGATTTCTTACGGGCGGGCGATTCGCTCCCTCATGACGAATTACTTTTTTGTCCGCGAAAACATTTTTAACATAAATGACGCTTGCGCCCTTGCCGGAAAATTTGCGGGCGACGACGATATAAGCCGCGCAGAAATTGCAAAAGCCCTTCTCCTGCGCGAGGACAAAGGCTCAACTTTAATTATCGGGCGGCATATGATTTTGTTGCACTGCAAAAGCGCGGCAATTAAAGTAGCGGCGTTTGGTATTCTTCAGCTCGGCGAAGGTTTCAAATATCCCGACGACGGCGAAATTGTACGAACAGCGATTGTATTACTCGCGCCGCACGATGCCGACGAATTCACGATTGAGACGATTGGACATATAGCATCGGTTTTGCTTGACCGCTGGGGCTTTATCGAAATTCTGCACGAGGGCGACGGCGCAGAAATTCAACGCGAAATGCTTAAAATTTTCGAGGACTTTTATAAGGCAAAGTACAAAGAATTGATATAAAAAATTCCCGCCGAACAATCCGACGGGTTTTTTGTTGCGGAAAATATTTTAGTCTTCGATAATGTAGGATTTAAGAATTTCGCCGTAATAGGCAACGTGCGGTTCGGAGTGTGCAGTGTTTGGCACGTAAAATTTTCCAAACCGGCTGTCAATATCTTTAATAGGCTGAACTTGGCTGAAAACAACGCGGCATTCCAAAGTTAATGGGAACTCCTTAATCGCAGGCGGGCGAACAATATCCGCCTCGACGACGTGAACACCTGATTGAACTAATTTATCCATGTCGCGCCCCGACTTAGTGCCGCAAATGCCAATCGCTTTGGTGACTTCTTTGGAAAATTTATCGCCGTAAGGAGCGCAGATTGTAAATTCGCCGGTGCGTTCGATAAGGTCATAAGTAAATCGGCTCGTGCGAACGTAAGCTGTAAAAATCGGCGTGCCCCATTCGATACCGATTGTGCCCCAACCGATTGTCATAGCGTTAACGCAATCTTCCGCCTCGCTGGTAATCAAAATGCCACGCGGCAACGCCTTAAAAATGTCGGCGGCGTATTCAAACGGATTAATTTCTCGCTTCAAAATTGTTCCCTCCTAAAAAATTTTAATCATTATAAAATTTGCCGGCAGGTAGTGCAAGCTTTGGACGTTGCAAAAAATATTTCGTTATGGTATCGTCGAAATTGCTTTGGAAAGGAGGTTTCTACTTGATTGACGATGAAGAATTTATTCGCGGCAAAGTTCCAATGACTAAACGCGAAATTAGAATTTTAACATTGGCGGCGGCAAAACTTGAAAATAATTCCGTTGTGGTCGATATTGGCGCGGGTACAGGTTCAATTTCGATTGAGGCGGCGCGAATTGCTAACAACGGAAAAATTTTTGCTGTCGAACGCAATCCCAACGCCGTAGAACTTATAAAACGCAACGTCGAAAAATTTTCCGTCAACAACGTGGAAATAATCTGCGCGGCGGCTCCGGACGGCTTAGAAGATTTACCAGAACTCGACGCGGCGATAATCGGCGGCAGTGGCGGGCGGCTCGAAAAAATCCTTGACGCATTGAAATTAAAAATCGGCGGGCGCATTGTCGTTAACGCTATCACACTTCAAACGGCGGCGGCTTGCGTAGAATATTTTAGAACGCATAATTGGAAATACGAAGCTTTTCAAGTACAAATCACGCGCCTCGAACGTGTTGGCAATTATGACATGTCCAAAGCGTTGAATCCCGTTTGGATTATCAGTGCATACAGAGAGGAGAATTTTAATGTTCATTAAAAATCCAATGGAAATTGAGGAAAGGAGCATGGAAATAATCGCGCCGCATTTGGCAGGCATTGACTTAACTGACGACGAGAAAAAAATTTATTCGCGAATAATCCACGCGTCGGGCGATGTCGATTACGCGCAGATAATAAAAATTCACCCCGAAGCTATAGCGGCGGCAAAAGCGGCACTCAAGCGCGGCGCAAATATTTTTACCGATGTGGAAATGGTTCGGCGCGGAATAAGTATTCGGACGTTCACGAAATTTGGCGGCGAAATTTTTTGCAAAGTTTCTGATGTGGACGTTCGGGAATTTGCAAAGCGCGAGGGCATTACTCGTTCAATGGCGGCGATGAAGATTTTTGGCAAGCGGCTAAACGGGGAGATTATCGCCATTGGCAACGCGCCAACTGCATTATTTGAAGTGTTGCGGCTCGTTCGCGAGGAAAATATTCGTCCTGCGGTGATAATCGGCGTACCGGTCGGATTTGTCGGAGCGGCGGAGGCTAAAGCTCAACTTGCCGCGCAGAATGAAATTCCGTTTATCACGGTCGTGGGCACTAAAGGCGGCTCTTCAATCGCGGTTGCCGCCGTTAATGCGATTCTTTACATGTTGGACAATTCGCGAGGGCAACGTGACGTTGCATCCAGTGGTCGCGATTGAATCATTAATGATTCGGACATTATCCCCGCGTTCGTACGAAATGCCTGCGCATTTCTAGTTTTATAAAGGATTTGACATGCAAAAGAATTTTCCAAGACTAATCATCGCGGCGACGCAAAGCGGCTCCGGCAAGACGACAATAACAGCAGGGTTGCTTGCGGCGTTAAAAAATCGCGGTTTGAACGTTCAAGCTTATAAAATCGGTCCCGATTACATTGACACCGGCTGGCACGAATTGGCAAGCGGCAAAACGTCGCACAACTTAGACAGCTGGCTTGTCGGCGCAGATAAACTTAAAGAAATTTTTACAGAAACTGCAAGCGGCGCGGACATTTCGATTATCGAAGGCGTCATGGGGCTTTATGACGGCGGACGCGGCGGCATTTCTTCGACGGCTGAAATTTCTAAGTTTATAGACGCGCCAGTAGTTTTGGTTATTGACGCAAAAAGTATGGGAACTTCGGCGGCGGCGATTGCTTTAGGTTTTCGCGAGTTTGATAAATCGGTTAAGCTTGCCGGCGTGATTTTAAATCGGCTTGGCTCGGATTCGCATAAAAAAATTATCGTCGACGCTCTTAACGAACTCGGAATAAAATGCTTTGGCGCGATTAAACGCAACGATGAATTTTTTTTGCCCGAACGTCATTTGGGATTAGTTCCTACTGCCGAAAATAATTCCGTTGACGTGATAAAAAAAATCTGCGCGGCGGTTGAGGAGCAAGTTGACGTTGACGCGCTGATTGAGCTTGCTAAAAATTCTGCGCCGCTCCAAACTTCCACTAACCACCAACCACTAAACACTAACCACTTAAAAATAGCTGTTGCTCGTGATAAGGCATTCAATTTCTATTACGGCGCGAGTTTGAACGAATTGGAACGGCTCGGCGCGGAAATTATTTACTTCAGCCCGCTAAACGATGAACATTTGCCCAAAGTTGACGGCTTGATAATCGGCGGCGGCTTCCCTGAAATGTTCGCGGCTAGTCTTGAGCAAAATAAAAAACTCCGCGCAGAAATTTTTAATGCGGCGGAGGCGGGCTTGCCGATTTTTGCGGAATGCGGCGGCTTTATGTATTTAATGAGCCGATTAATTGACTTCAACGGCAAAAGTTTTGAGATGTGCAACGTACTTGATGGCGCGGCGACTATGACGAATAAATTGCAAATGGTCGGCTACGTTGAAGCGGAAATTTTACGCGATTGCGCAATCGGCAAGGCTGGCGATAAAATTCGTGCGCATGAATTCCACTTTTCTACGGCTGAAACTTCTGACGAAAAAATTTTTAAGTGTCAACGCATGAGAACCGGCGCGGAATATTTTGCGGGCGTGGCAAAAAAAAATCTCGTCGCCTCGTATCTGCACATTCACTTTGCAGGCAATCCGAGCGCGGCGAAAAATTTTATTCAGAGGTGTAAAAATTTTAAGCGTCTAACTTTTTAGCGAGCAACTGATTGACGATTTGCGGATTGGCTTTGCCTTTAGTGAGTTTCATGACTTGACCGACGAGCGCACCGAGGGCTTTTTTCTTGCCGCCGCGATATTCTTCGACGGCTTTAGGATTTTTGCCAATAACTTCGTCGATAACGCCTTCAATCGCGCCCGTATCTGTAATTTGCACGAGACCTTTATCCTTAACGATTTTTTCGGGCGCGTCGGGCGAAGTCCACATTTCCGCGAAAACAGTTTTGGCAATTTTGCCGCTGATAGTTCCCTTTGCAATCAGCTGAATCATTTCGGCAAGGCGTTTTGCGTCGACGGGCGAATTTTCAATCGTCAAACCGTCGGCATTGAGATTTTTAGACAGGTCGCCCATAATCCAATTCGCGGCGGCTTTTGCGTCGGCTCCGAAATTAACAACCGCATCAAAATATTCCGCCATAGCCCGCGAACTTGTAATAATACCCGCGTCGTATTCGCTAAGCCCAAAATCTTTTATCAAACGTGCGCGGCGAGCGTCGGGCAATTCAGGCAGAGATTTTCTGAACGCTTCAATCTCCTCATCAGTGGTTACAATCGGCGGCAAATCCGGTTCGGGCATGTAGCGATAATCGTGCGCGTCTTCCTTACTGCGCATTGATTGCGTAATTCCTTTCTCCGGATTCCAAGTGCGCGTCTCTTGAATAATTTCGCCGCCGTCGTCTAAAATTTCCGCTTGCCGTTCAATTTCGTAATTAATCGCGTCTTCGAGGGCTTTGAACGAATTAATATTTTTCATTTCGGTGCGCGTGCCGAGTTTGTCACTGCCGACGGGGCGCAACGAAACATTTATATCTGCGCGGAGGTTGCCCTCTTCCATGCGGCAATTCGACACGTCAATATATTCGAGAATGGATTTAATTTTTTCCATATAAGCGCGGGCTTCGGCGGCGGAATGCATATCGGGTTCGCTAACAATTTCAATCAGCGGGACTCCCGTGCGGTTGTAGTCGACGTTCGAGCTTGCCGAATCTTTAATCGTCGTGCCGGAGTGTACGAGCTTGCCGGCGTCCTCTTCCATGTGAATTCGTGTTAGGCGGACGACTTTTTTTGTGCCGTCAACATCAATCTCAACGTGCCCCGCGTAAGCAATCGGCAAGTCATACTGCGAAGTCTGCCAATTTTTAGGCAAGTCGGGATAATAATAATTTTTACGGTCAAACTTGCTGTACTTGTTAATTTTGCAGTTGGTGGCAAGCCCAGCTTTTATGGCGAACTCTACAACTTTTTTATTAATTGTCGGCAAAACGCCCGGCAAACCCAAACAAACCGGACAAACGTGAGTATTTTGTTCCGCGCCAAAAGTCGTAGCACATCCGCAGAAAATTTTCGTCGCGGTTTTTAATTCGCTGTGAATTTCTAAACCGATAACAGCTTCGTAATTCAAATCAATCACCTCAAAATTTTTTCTGGCAACAAATTTTACAACTTAGCGGCGTTTCCTGCAACGGGAGATTAGGCGAACGAAACTTTTTTAAAACAAAGTCAGCTGATTAGTTTCCTGCAAACCTTTAAGACAACCGTGAGTTTTAAGGGCAGCAATGACAACCTTATTTAATCCCGCGCGATTTTTTAAGTCTTCGATGGAAGAAAATTTTCCGTCTGCACGAGCCGCGACGATATTTTTAGCCGCCGCCTCGCTTACACCGTCGATTGAACTTAGCGACATGAGCAGGGCATTTTTCTTGATTATAAAATCTTCAGCCGCTGAAGCGTACAAATCCGCCCGCTCAAAAGTAAAGCCGCGCAGAAAATATTCGTAGACAACTTGATAATCGGCGAGGCGGTCGCTCTCTTTAACGTCAAGTTTGCGTTCCTCTGATAAATTTTCCAGCTCGTCCAATTTGCGCTTAATGTATTGTTGACCTTTGATAATCTCGTTAGCGTCAAATTCCTCTGTGCGCTTTGAAAAATACGCCGCGTAATAAGCCAGTGGATAATGAACTTTGCAATAGGCAATGCGATAAGCCATCATGACATAAGCGGTAGCGTGGGCGCGTGGGAAGAGATATTTAATTTTTTGGCAGGAATCGATATACCAATCGGGGACGTCGTGGGCTTTTAAGTCGTCAACAACGTCAGATTTAATGCCTTTGCCCTTGCGAACGCTTTCCATAGTTTTGAACGATTTGAGCGCGTCAACGCCGTGATGAATCAAATACATCATAATATCATCGCGGGCGGAAATTGCGTTTTTCAGCGTACACGTTCCCGCTTTAATTAAATCTTGCGCGTTGCCTAACCAAACGTCGGTGCCGTGTGAAAAACCAGAAATCCTAACCAAATCGCTAAAGCAATCGGGTTTAGTGTCGTCAATCATTTGCCGCGTAAAACTCGTTCTGAATTCAGGCAAGCCATAAGTGCCGGATTTTGTTCCGAGCTGTTGAGACGTCACACCGAGCGCATTTGTAGAGGAAAATAAACTTAAAGTCGGCTTATCGTCGAGCGGAATAGTTTTCGGGTCGCGGTGAGTTAAATTTTCCAACATGCGAATCATCGTCGGATCGACGTGTCCTAAAATGTCGAGCTTAACAAGTCGCGAGCTTATCGAGTGATAATCAAAGTGCGTGGTAGTCGTTGAGGCATCTTTGTTGTCGGCGGGGTATTGAATCGGCGTAAAGTAGTGAATATCCATATCGCGCGGCACAACCATAATTCCGGCGGGGTGTTGACCGGTCGTGCGCTTGACGCCTTGACAACCTTCTGCAATTTTCGCGATAAACGAGCCGTGTTTATGTTGCCCGCGATCTTCGTAATATTTTTTTACAAGTCCAAAGGAAGTTTTTTCGGCGACGGTTGAAATTGTCCCTGCGCGGTAGACATTATGCTTGCCGAAGAGAACTTCGGTATATTTATGGGCGGTCGATTGATATTCGCCGGAAAAATTCAAGTCAATATCGGGAACTTTATCGCCGTCAAAGCCCAAGAACACCGCGAACGGAATATCATGCCCGTCTTTAATCAACGGGTGCCCACAAACGGGACAATTTTTATTTTCTAAATCGTAGCCGCAACCGACTTCGCCCGCCGTGAAAAATTTGCTGTAAAGACATTTCGGGCAACGATAATGCGGCGGCAGAGGATTAACTTCCGTGATTCCAATTAGCGTGGCGACGAATGACGAGCCGACAGAGCCACGCGAGCCGACAAGATAGCCGTCGTCGTTGGATTTTTTAACGAGCCGTTGCGCGATTAGATAAAGTCCGGCGAATCCATGTCCGATAATCGGCTTAAGTTCCTGTTCAAGACGCGCCTCAACCAACGGCGGCAAATTTTCCCCGTAAAGTTTTTTAGCTTTAGCATAGGACGTTTCGCGAATTTCTTCCTCTGCGCCAGGCACTTGCGGCGAGTACAAACCGTCGGGAATTGGCTTTAAAAACTCCACAGCGTCGGCGATTTTGTTCGGATTAGTGACGATTGCCTCATAAGCCGTTTCCTTATCGAGATAATCAAACTCCGCGAACATTTCCTCAGTAGTGCGCAAGTAAAGCGGCGGTTGCTGGTCAGCGTCGGAATAACCTTTGCTGTGCATGAGAACTGCGCGGCAAATCGAATCTTCAGGATTAAGAAAATGGGCATCAGTCGTAGCGACAAGCGGCTTGCCCAATTTTTTTGCGAGCGCGGCGACTTTGCGATTGATATTGCGTAAATCCTCGTCGTTCGTAACGTTCGGAAAATCTGCACTGCGAACTAAAAAATCGTTGTTATGAATCGGCTGAATCTCCAAGTAGTCATAGAAATTAGCGATTTCCTCAAGCTCTGAATCATTTTTGCCCGCGACGATTGCGCGAATCAATTCACCCGCCTCGCAAGCTGAACCGATAATCAAACCGTCGCGAAGTTCGCTTAAAAGGCTTTTGGGAATGCGCGGACGATAATACATGTACTTAATTTGGCTGATTGAAATTAATCTGTAGAGATTTTCAAGCCCGCGTTTGTTTTTGGCAAGAATTATGACGTGGTTAGCAAATTTTTGCTTAAAGTCGTCGCCAACGAGATAACCTTCCATGCCGTAAATAATTTTAATTTTTTTGCCCTGCTTAGCGAGTTTAGCGGCGGTCTGCGCGGCGTTCGGGAAGGCTTGAATAACTCCGTGATCCGTAATGGCGACGGCTTGCCAATTCCAATCGGCGGCAGTCTGAATCAGCTTTTCAACGGGAATAACGGCATCCATCGCGCTCATCTGCGTGTGAACGTGAAGTTCGACGCGCTTAACCTCTGCATTGTCGACGCGAGCAGAATTTTTTTCTAAAACTTCCAGCGCATTTATAAGCAAAATAGTTTCTTTGGTGTATTCGTCATGTTTTGCGGCGGCGGAAATTTTAACGAGACTTCCGGCTTTAATTTGGTCAGCGAAGGGTTGCGCATCGGATTTCTTATCGCCCTTAAAAAATTTTTTACAGACAATGCCGTCGGTGTCATCAGTCACAGAGAAGGCAACGCCAATCGTGCCATTTTTGAATTCGCGCAAGTTGACGCCGTTTTTATCGCCGCTACCGACTTCGCCGATAATTACAACGTTGTCATTCTCTTTAATGGTATTTATTTTAACGACTTCGCCCGACAATTTGTTTTTAACATTTCCTTTAGTGCGTTTTGTTT
>CAMJKR010000023.1 GCA_946406415.1 uncultured Selenomonadales bacterium
GACGAGTTATCTTGAGGCGCGCAGTATGATTCGCAAGGTTGAGCGCGACGAACTTTTAGAGGAACTTGTACGCAGTTATCTTGAGCGATTGGAGGGCAAAAGGTGAGGGCTTTGGCTCTTGACATTGGCGATAAAACAATCGGCGTTGCGGCAAGTGATTTGCTTGGCTTAACCGCGCAGGGCGTCGAGACAATCCGCCGCACTTCCAATAAAAATGACTTGCAACGGCTCGGCGAACTCGTTAATCAATTCGAGGCGACAACTTTTGTAATCGGCTTGCCAAAAAATATGGACGGCACCGAAGGCACTCGTTGCGAGCTTGTAAGAAAATTCGCGGCAAAAATCTGCGCGGCGTTCCCTGAAGTCAATCAGATTTTTTGGGACGAACGTTTAAGTACGGTTGCGGCGTCAAAAAGTTTAATCGAGGCGGATTTAAGTCGCAAGAAGCGCAAAAAAGTTATCGACAAAATAGCAGCAGTTTACATCTTGCAAGGATATTTAGACAGCAGGAACGCGGCGATTAGCTGAAAATTTTAAGCGGTTAATCGCGTCAACTGGATGCAACGTCACGTTGCCGGCGGTTTACATCTTGCAAGGATATTTGGACAGCAGGAAAGGAGATTAATAAATGGCAGATAAAAAACGTGAAGAAATTTTGGAAGAAGATATTGTAATTGAAATGACTGACGAGGACGGCAATAAGTTCTACTACCTCGAAGAATTGATTATCCCCGTTGACGGCGAAAATTTCGCGTTGTTGGTTGAGATTAGAGACCATGAGCACAAGACGGATTGCGATTGCGATTGTGGTTGCAGTTGCGAAGATGATGACGTTATTATTGCCAAAATTATCGTCAACGAGAACGGGCAAGAAGAATATATTGAGCCGACGGACGAGGAGTTTGAGAAAGTTCAAGAGGCTTATGAAAAATATTTGGATGAGGAAGAATGAATAACGCGCCCGACGATAAAAAATTTTCAAGCGAAGCCGACACTAAGCAATTAAATATTCCCTCGCGCCGCGCAGGCAAGAAAACTTTTCGCGAAAAGTTAAACATTTCCTGGAGTGATTTACGGGCGGAAATTTCTTTGCGATATGTGGCGACAGTGGCGGGCGTAGTGTTCGCTTGCGTGGTGGTTATCGGCGCGGTGTTGGTTTTCGCTGATCCGACTATTGCGCATATTGGACAGCCCGTTCAAACCGAGACGCCAACCGAGAGCGTTGAGGAAGAGGAAAAACGCATCAACGTAAAAATTCGCGAGGGAATTTCGACAGCCGAGATTGCCGACCGATTGGCGGAAAAAGATATAATCGACAGTTCGTTGCGATTTAGACTTCTTGCGCGTGTTTACGGCTACGACGATAAATTTCGTCCCGGTGCCTACACGTTTACAGTTGGCATGTCTGACGAGGAAGTTTTCGAGAAACTTTTGACGGGCGAGAAAAAATTTGTGCGTTTCACGGTGCCCGAAGGTTTTGGCGTCAAGGAAATTGCCGAGCGGCTTTACAATCTTGATTTAGCCGATAAAGACGAGTTCCTTAAGGCGGCGGCGGATTTTGCGCCATATGATTACATGCGCAAGCGACAAAATGTTTTCTTTGCGGCGGAGGGATTTTTATTCCCTGATACTTACAACGTCGAGAGCGACATTGACATTGAGGAAATTTTAAATCTCATGGCGGCGAATTTTGATGACAGATTAACGCCGACAATGCGTGTTACCGCTGAGAAAATGGGCTTATCGGTTTACGACTTGATAACTTTGGCGTCGTTGGTTGAACGCGAAGTTCGTTATCCTGAAGACCGCCCGATTGTCGCGCAAGTTTTGTTAAAGCGGCTCAAATTGAACATGCCGTTGCAAACCGACGCGACGTTACAATATTTAATGGACACGCCCAAAGTTGAAGTTTCAATCGAGGACACGCAAATTGATTCGCCGTACAACACTTATCAGCACACAGGCTTGCCGCCCGGACCGATTGCCAATCCCGGCATGGCGTCGATTGAAGC
Organism: uncultured Selenomonadales bacterium; assembly: GCA_946406415.1. Taxonomy (GTDB): domain Bacteria; phylum Bacillota; class Negativicutes; order Selenomonadales; family Selenomonadaceae; genus Quinella. The sequence continues at coordinate 2,013 of CAMJKR010000023.1, forward strand.
TGTCCTGCACCCTTCCGAAACAGATTATCTTTACTTTGTCGCCGATAAGCTCGGACACAATCATTACGCTTACACTTACGAGGAGCATTTGAATCTTGTTAACCAATATCGTTAAGCCGGAGTTACTTGCGCCTGCCGGGAATTTTGAGAAGTTGCAAGCCGCATTAATTTACGGAGCAGACGCTGTTTATTTTGGCGGGAAAAATTTTAGCTTGCGTGCGTTCGGCGACAACTTTACACGCGACGAAATTTTAAAAGCCGTTGACTTCACTCACGAGCGCGGCAAGAAAATTTATGCGGCAGTTAATATCTTCGCGCATAATGCCGACCTCAACGCATTAGCCGACTACTTAAAATTTTTGGAGGGCGTGGGCGTCGACGCCGTTTTAGTTTCTGATTTGGGCGTTTTAAATCTGGTTAAAGAGACAAACTTAAAAATTCACATTAGCACCCAAGCAAACGTTACGAATTGGCGGGCGGCGAAATTTTTTCACGAACTCGGCGCAAGCAGAATTGTCCTTGCCCGCGAACTTACCCGCGAAGAAATTTTAGACATTAAACAGAACTGCGCGGCGGAATTGGAAATTTTTATTCATGGCGCAATGTGTATATCGTATTCGGGGCGGTGTTGGCTGTCGAAATTTTTGACGGGGCGCGACGCTAATCAAGGCGCGTGTACTCATTCATGTCGTTGGAAATATAATTTAGTGGAAGAAATGCGAGCGGGTGAATTTTTCCCTGTTGGCGAAGACGAGCGCGGCTCCTACGTTATGAACTCTAAAGATTTATGCTTGCTTCCGTATCTTGATAAAGTGATTCAAAGCGGCGTCGCGTCGCTAAAAATTGAAGGGCGCATGAAGAGCGTTAACTATGTGACGGGCGTCGTTAAAGTTTATCGGGCGGCGATTGATTCTTACTTCGACGGAAATTTTAGCGTTCGTAGCGAGTGGCTTGACGAGCTTAATAAAATTGCGCACCGACCATATACGACGGGATTTTTCCTAAGCGACGGCAAGCCGACTGAAATTTATTCGACATCCAAACCAAGCCGCGCCTCTGATTTTTTGGGAATCGTTAGAGATTTTGACGCAAATACAATGACAGCGACGATTGAACAGCGCGGCAAGTTTGAAGTCAATCAGCGCGTGGAATTTTTTCAGCCGACGGGCAAAACATTTTCGCAAGTTATAACTTCAATGCGCAACGAGGACGGGCAAGAAATTTTATCCGCGCCGCACGCCCAACAAATTGTGAAAATTCCCGTCGCTGAACCTGTAGAAATTTGGTCACTGATGAGGAGTTGATAAAATGAGTTTCTGGAGCAATATTTTTGGCGGCAGTAGCGAGGACGCCGAACCCGTTAAACCGGTCAATATCGAAAATGCCGTTCGCAAGGCGGGGCGTGCTGAAGGGCGCGTTCAAGGCGTCGGCTTCAGATTTTTTGTTCAAAGCAATGCAAAAACTTTGGGCATAACGGGCTGGGTTAAAAACATGAGCGACGGCTCCGTAACAATGGAACTGCAAGGCGAGCCAGAAATTGTCGAACGCCTAATCGCCAAAATAAAACGCGGCAACGATTGGATTAAAGTTACGAACTTTGAAATTTCGGATTTGCCCGTTGTCGGGGGAGAAGATAAATTTGCAATCAGATACTAACAAAATCCGCAAGGCGGGACGAGCCATTGGTCGCGTTCAAGGCGTTAATTTTCGAGTGTTCGTTAGAAATTCTGCAAAAAGTTTGGGCGTGACGGGCTGGGTAAAAAACATGCGCGACGGTTCTGTTACAATGGAATTGCAGGGCACGGCTCCGATTATCGAACAGCTTATCGAGAAAATAAAACAGGGTAGAGGACGGATTAAAGTTACGAGCCTTGAAATTTCAGATTTACCCGTTGTGGAAGGAGAGGATAAATTTGCAATCAAATACTGACGGCGTTAACGTCAAGCGAATTTTGGTTTTGAACGGACCGAACCTGAATTTGCTGGGAACGCGCGAGCCGGAAATTTACGGGCGGACGACGCTAAACGATATAAACGAAATTTTGCGCCAAAGAGCTAAGGACTCGGAAGTTGACACTATTGACTTTCTGCAGTCGAATTTTGAGGGCGAACTCGTCGAGGCAATTCAAAAAGCGCGTGGACGTTATGATTTTATTTTGCTTAATGCCGGCGCATTTACGCACTACAGCATAGCTTTGCGCGACGCAATTTCAGCCGTGCCCGTGCCCGTGATTGAAATTCATTTGTCGAACATTCACCGCCGCGAAGAGTTTCGCCGCACGTCGGTTATTGCTCCGGTCGTTATGGGGCAAATTTGCGGTTTTGGCGTCGACAGCTACATTGCCGCGCTTGATATTGCGATTCGTAAAATTCAAAAGGATACCAAATGAACAGACGATTAATTAATCTTTACGAAAAAATGTCCGCTGAGGAAGTCGACGCATTTTTAATTACAAAAGTTCCCAACGTAAATTATTTCAGCGGTTTTCGCGGCGATAATGCCGTACTTTTTATCGGGAAAAATTTTCGCAAGCTTATAACCGACGGGCGATATGTCGAGCAAGCCATTACTCAAGCAAAAAATTTTACGCTGGTTGAGCACACCGAAGGACTTTATAAAAAAATCGTCGAGGAGATAAAAATTTCCGGCTGTAAGAAAATCGGCTTCGAGGGGCTTGTTATGACGGTTGCTCATCACAGCTATTTAAAAAAAGAACTTGCCAACGTCGAATTTAAATCGGTTGAGCTGGACACGTTGCGGCAAGTCAAAGACGCCACTGAGATTGAAAATATTCGCAGGGCGTGTAAAATTGCCGACGACGCCTTTACAAAGATTTTGCCAATCATAAAACCCGGCATCCGCGAATTTGAGGTTGCGGCGGATTTGGAATATTTTATGCGGCGGCTTGGTTCAGAAGCGGCGGCGTTCAATACGGTTGTCGCTTCTGGTTGGCGAGGAAGTTTGCCGCACGGTACAGCAACCGACAAAAAAATCTGCGCGGGCGAACTTGTCACCATAGATTTTGGCGCGACGTTTAACGATTATTGCTCGGATATTACGCGGACGATTTGCGTTGGCAAGGCTTCAGACGAACAGCGGAAAATTTATAATCTCGTCCTCGACGCGCAACTTTACGGCTTAGAAGTTATCAAGGCGGGCAAGAGCGGCAAGGAAATTGATGAGGCAGTTCGCAACAGATTGACTGATGCGGGCTACGAAAAATTTTTTGTTCACGGCTTAGGGCACGGCGTCGGCTTGGAAATTCACGAGGAGCCGCGTTTAAGCAAGCTAAGCAAATGTGAAAGTCTTTTGCCCAATATGATTGTCACCGACGAGCCAGGTCTTTACATTGCAAATTTCGGCGGCGTGCGGATTGAAGACACCGTTTTAGTTACGAGCGGCAAGGCGCAAGCTTTAACTCGTTCGCCAAAAACTTTGATTGAATTATAAATTGGAGGTCTTAAAATGATTTCAAGTACAGATTTTCGGACAGGATTGACGATTGAGATTGACGGCATGGCGTGGCAGGTTGTCGAATTCCAGCACGTCAAACCCGGCAAAGGCGCGGCGTTCGTTCGCACAAAAATTAAAAACGTGGAGACTGGCGCAGTTGTTGAGCGCACTTTTAACCCCAACGAGAAAATGCCGCCCGCCCGCCTCGATACCAGCAAAATGCAGTTCCTCTACGAATCCGACGGGCAATATACTTTCATGGACGTTGAGACTTACGAGCAAATCGAACTCAACAAAGAGCAACTCGGCAACGCGCTCAATTTCTTAATGGAAAATATGGAAGTCAACTTGCAGACGTTCAAGGGGCGCATTATCGGCGTTAACCTGCCCAACAGCGTCGAGCTTAAAGTAACTGAATGTGAACCCGCTGTTAAAGGCAACACCGCCACCGGCGCAACGAAAAATGCCACGCTTGAAACGGGTTATGTTGTTCGTGTGCCGCTGTTTATCAACGAGGGCGACGTTCTTAGAATTGACACGCGCACCGGCAGTTATATCGAACGCGCTTGATTAGTGGTTAGGAAATTTCTAATCACTAGCCACTAACCACTAAAAATCCCGCCACTCAACCGAGCGACGGGATTTTTTTTCGTAATTTATCTTACAGCGGGTAAAAGTTTTTTAGCGATTGTCAGCATTAATTTTAATCGATTCAGCTGATTTACTTCCGATGAACCAGCCTCGCAGTCGATTGCCACGATATTTGCCCGCTCAAAATGTTGTCGCAATGTGTGCATGACGCCTTTGCCCGTTAAATGATTCGGCAGGCACGCGAACGGTTGCAAGCATACGACATTTTCGACGCCTTCCTCAATAAGCTTGACCATTTCGCCGGTTAGGAACCAACCCTCGCCGTTTAAGTTGCCCGTGCTTACGAATTTACTTGCAAGCCGCGCAGTTTCTTTTATCGAGTGCGGTGCGCGGAAGTGTTTGGAATTCTTTAGGGCGTTTTTCATCGGGAGGCGGAAAAATTCTATGAACTTTATAAAAATCTCCGCGAAAATTCTTTCCTTGCGACTGCCGCCTAAAATTTCTTGCTTAACAATCGCATCGTGGGCAATGTACAGGAAAAAATCTACAAAATCGGGCATGACGACTTCCGCGCCTTCCTCGTGCAAAACTTTTTCCAGAAAATTATTCGCGACGGGGTGATACTTAACCAAAATTTCGCCGACAATGCCGACTTTGGGCTTTATAATATTTTTAATCGGAATCGCGTCGAATTGGCGGACAATCTCCTTGATATTCTTGCGGTAGCTCAAATAATTTCCGTCAACGAGGTCAGCTTTGGCGAGAGTCATCCACTCTTCAAAAAGTTTATCGGTTTCGCCACGTCGAATTTCATAGGGACGCATACGGTTGGAAACGTTCATGAGCAAATCGCCGTAAACCGAAGCTTTAATCGCGTCCATGAGGCAATCGCGGCTAAGTTCAAAAGCGTCAGTCTCGTCGGGCAAACCCCAGCACGCAAAAACCGGAACTTGTCCAAAGCCCGCGAATTTCAGAGCGCGACGCATAACGCTGATATAATTCGTGGCACGACATCCGCCGCAAGTTTGGAATAAAATTATCGACGTATTATCTGGATCGCATTCTCCAGATTGCAACGCCGCGAGCATTTGCCCCGTAACTACAATAGCCGGATAACACATTTCGTTGTTGACGTAGCGCAAGCCCAAATCGATTGCCGCCTTGTCGGGAAGTTCGGGAATTAAAATTCGATAGCCGTATTTTTGCAAAACCGTTTGAACCAATTCAAAATGAATCGGAGCCATTTGCGGCGCGAGGATTGTATGTTTAGCTTTGCAATCGGGCGTAAAGTGCGGGCGTTCAGGGAATTTTTTTGGCGAATAAGCGACGGGCGATTTTCTCTTCAGCGCGGCGAGTAACGAACGCAATCTTATTCGCGCCGAGCCTAAATTTGAAACTTCGTCAAGCTTAATCATCGTGTAAATTTTTCCGTGCGCCTCTAAAATTTCTTTGACTTGTTCGATTGTCAGCGCGTCGAGTCCGCAACCAAACGAGCTTAATTGAATCAACGTAACGTTTGGATTTTGAGCGGCAAACTGCGCGGCGTGATAAAGTCTAGCGTGATAGCTCCACTGATTGACGACGGAAATTTTCGGCGCGTCAACTTTTGTATGATAAACGCAATCTTCAGAGAGAATCGGCAGGTTGTACGACTGAATCATTTCGGCGATACCGTGATTAATTTCCGGGTCAACGTGATAAGGGCGTCCGACGAGCAAAATCGCATGTTCGCCGGTCTGTTCAATACGTTTTAAAACTTCGTCGCCAAAATTTTTAATGTCGCGTCGGAAATTTTCCAATTCAGCCGCCGCCTTGTCGACAGCAAACGAAATTTCATTAGCAGTTACGCCTTCCGATTTAAATTCTTCGGCAAGACGCTTTTTTAATTTTTTCAAGTCGTGGACGGGCAAAAACGGCTGAATAAATTTTATGCCGCGGTCCTTAAGAATATCCATATTGTTGCGGATATTTTCTGGATAGCTGGCGACAATCGGACAATTATAAAAATTATCCGACCGCGTATCGAAATTATACGGCTCGCAAGGATAAAAAATTTTCGTCAAGCCGCGCTCAACCAAATCCATAATGTGACCGTGCGCCAATTTTGCGGGATAACACAGCGAATCACTCGGAATAGTTTCAAGCCCTTTGTAAAAAATTTGCGCGGAAGATTTAGTAGAAATTTCGACGCGATAACCCAACTCCGTTAACAGCGTAAACCAAAACGGATAATCCTCGTAAATATTGAGCACGCGAGGAATACCGATTGAGCCGCGCTTGGGATTTTCTAACGGCTGATAATCGAAAATTCTTTTGTACTTGTAAGCATAGGCGTTCGGAACTTCAGAATTAGTTTTGGGTTTGCCGCCAACGCCGCGTTCGCAACGATTGCCCGTAAAATATTTGCCGCCGTCGGGGAATTTTTGCATGGTTATCAAACAATTATTGCCGCAACGCCCGCAACGATAAGATTTCGTCACGACAGAAAAATTTTCGAGTTCATTAGCAGATAAAAGTTTAGAGACGCCCGCGCAGTTTTCACGAGCCAAAATCGCCGCTCCATACGCGCCCATAAGTCCGGCGATGTCGGGGCGAATAACATTTTTATGCAAAATTTCTTCAATCGAACGGAGAACAGCGTCGTTGTAAAAAGTGCCGCCCTGCACGACAATATTTTCTCCTAAATCTTCGACGTTTTTAAGTTGCATAACTTTAAACAGCGCGTTTTTGATGACAGAAAGCGCAATGCCCGCCGAAATGTCGTTGACGGTCGCGCCCTCTTTTTGCGCCTGCTTAACTTTGGAATTCATAAAAACAGTACAGCGCGTGCCCAAATCGACAGGGGCCTCTGAAGTCAACGCTTTTTTCGCGAAGTCGCCAACCGTCATGTTGAGACCTTGCGCAAAATTTTGGATAAACGAGCCGCAACCCGCACTGCAAGCCTCGTTGAGCGTGATATTTCCAATCGTGCCGTCCTTGACGAAAAAACATTTCATATCTTGCCCGCCAATGTCCAGCACAAATGAAACTTCCGGGCAAAATTCCTGCGCGGCGGTCAAATGTGTAAAAGTTTCAACTTCGGAGCCGTCAGCGTGAAGAGCCGCCTTTACAATCGCCTCGCCGTAACCTGTCGTAAAAACTCCTGCAATCTGCGCGGTCGACGGAATTTTTTCGTAGAGGTCGCGAATTTGATTGACGACAATTTTAAGCGGCGCGCCCTCGTTGGAACCGTAATTGGTGTAGAGAATTTGTTTATCGTCGCCAATCGCGCAAATTTTTGTAGTAGTTGAGCCGGCGTCAATGCCAACGAAAATTTTTCCGCGATAAGTTTGCAAATCGCCGCGCTTAACTTTTGCTTTGTCGTGACGTGCGCGAAAATCTTTGTAATCGGCTTCGTTCTCGAATAAAATAAAATCCGCCTTGCGCGTTTCAGCTTTAGCCGCCGCCTCTGATTTTTTAATCGAATCTTCCAACTGATTTACGGAAATTTCTTTAGCCTCGTCGCTTAAAGCCGCGCCCGTTGCGACAAAAAAATTTCCGTCGGGCGTGTCGACAACTTCTTCTTTGGAAAGTCCGAGCGTCTCGACGAATCTTTTTTTGAGTTCGGGCAGAAAGTGCAAAGGTCCACCCAAAAACGCTACGTTACCGCTAATCGGACGCCCTTGCGCCAAATTCCCGATTGTCTGATTGACGACTGCTTGAAAAATTGACAGCGCAATATCGGCTTTCTTCGCGCCGTCGTTCATGAGTGCTTGAATATCTGTTTTCGCGAAAACTCCACAGCGTGAGGCAATCGTATAAATTTGCTTGCCCTTCTCCGCTAAAGCGTTTAAGCCTAGCGCGTCAGTCGACAGCAAGCTTGCCATGTGGTCAATAAAAGAACCCGTGCCGCCCGCGCAGACGCCATTCATACGGACTTCAGGCGCGTTGCCCAGATAAATTATTTTTGCGTCCTCGCCGCCGAGTTCAACGACTGTATCTGTTTTGGGAATAAATTTTTCAACCGCCGTTTGACAAGCAATAACTTCTTGCACAAAGGGCAACGAAATTTTTTTAGCAATGCCCATGCCCGCCGAACCTGCCAACGCGATTTTAAAAGTTTTCTCGCCGATTATATTTTTCAGCGACGTTAAGGAATTCGTAAGCGCGGAGCCGATTTCAGAAAAGTGCCGCGCATAATTTTTAAAGATAAGCCGTTCCTCGTCCATGACTACAAGCTTTATCGTCGTGGAGCCGATATCAATTCCGACTTTCATAAAAAAATCACCTCGCCACATGCAATTTTATAATTCATGCGTCAAGGTGTCAATCAAACATAATAATTTTAGCGACGTTACAATTTGAATTGAAATTTTACCTACGCTGTGTTAGAATTGCAGAAAATTTTTTGGGCAGGTGTAGATGATTGAATTTCGTGGCGGCATTGAACGACGTAGCAGCAAAAAATTTGCGCGTATTGGAAGAGCACATAAGAAAGGCAATCGTAAAAGATTCATTTATCTTTGAAGCTTGTGAGCCGTTGTTTAAGGGCGGCAAAAGATTGCGTCCAATGCTCTTTCTGCTTTGCGCCAATTCCAAAACAGATTGTCCGCCCGAAAAAACTATGCCATTGGCGACGGCTCTGGAATTGATTCACACGGCAAGCCTCGTCCACGACGACATTATTGACACGTCAAAAAAGCGGCGCGGCGTCGAAACTGCCAATTCCAAATACGGCGCACAAATTGCGGTACTCGTCGGCGATTATCTTTTTGCTAAGGCTTTTCAACTCGTCGCGGAAAATAATTACGGCGCACAAGTCCAATTAATTCTTTCCAAGTTGGTAAAAAATCTTTGCGTCGGGGAAATCATGCAAGACCGTTCACTTTTCGAGGTGCCGACTTTAACTGAATACTACACGCGCATTAATCTTAAGACGGCAATTTTCCTGTCAAGCTGTTGTCGGCTCGGCGCGATTGTCTCTAAAATGGATAATCACGAAGTCGAAAATCTTACGGCTTATGGGTCGGGCTTGGGGCTTGCCTTCCAGATTATCGACGACTTGTTAGACTTTTTCGGCGATGAAAAAATTACGGGCAAACCACGCGGCGGCGACTTGAAAAGCGGCGTTATAACTCTTCCCGTGATTCGTGCCCTTGAGATTAGTGACGAGGCGTCAACGCTTAGAAAAATCGCAACGAGCGGCGCAGATGTTGAAGCCGCAATTAAAATTATTCAAGCTACGGACGCGGTTGACTACTGCAGGACGCGGGCGGAAGCGCATATCGAATCGGCGCGAGTTAATCTTCCTTTTACGCTGAAAACTTCCGTTGCGCTCGCCCTCGAACAAATTGCTGATTTTATCGTCGATCGCACCAGATAAAAATTTTTTGGAGCTGATAACATGAAACACATTAAGACAGTTAACAAGCCGAATTTGCAAGACACGCAGACAAAAGGCGGTTGCGGCGAGTGCCAAGCGTCATGCCAAAGTGCGTGCAAAACCAGTTGTACAGTCGGCAATCAAGTTTGTGAACGTCAAAAGAAATAATCCATAATTTATCGGTGTCGTCGAAAAAATTCGGCGCACTTTTTTTTTTACACTTTGCTTTTTAATTTGATTTACAACGTCGCCTTTGCTAGAATAGCCGCGAAAAATTTTCCAGGAGGTAATTTACTTTGCTTGATATGAAATTTGTACGCGACAATCTCGATTTAGTTCGCGCAATGTTAAAGAATCGCGACAACCCTTTGAGCCTCGACGACTTCAGCGACTTGGAACAACGTCGCCGCGCCATTTTAGCTGAAACCGAGCAACTTAAAAGCCAACGCAATTCGACTTCCAAAAAAATCGGCGCAATGAAAAAAGCCGGCGAAGATACAACGCAAATTTCCGCTGAAGTTCGTCAAATGGGCAACAAAATTTCCGAACTCGATGCTCAACTGCGCGACGTGGAAAATAATTTACGCGATTTACTTTTGCACATTCCGAACATTCCCGCCGCTGACGTTCCCATTGGCAAGGACGACACTCAAAATCCCGAAATTCGCAAATGGGGCACGCCGCCGACCTTTGACTTTGAACCTAAAGCGCATTGGGAAATTGGTACCACATTAAATATTTTTGACTTCGACCGTGCAGGTAAAGTGACTGGTGCAAGATTTACTTTTTATCGCGGCTTGGGTGCTCGTCTGGAGCGCGCTTGTATAAATTTCATGATGGACTTGCACGCCAACAAGCACGGTTATACAGAAATGCTCGCGCCGTATATCGTCAATCGTGACAGCATGATTGGAACCGGTCAACTGCCCAAATTCGCTGAGGACATGTTTAAGCTTGACGGTTTGGAATATTACCTCGTCCCAACGGCGGAAGTTCCTATGACTAATTTTCATCGCGACGAAATTTTATCTGCTGAAACGCTTCCGGAATATTATTCTTGCTACACGGCGTGTTTTAGAGCGGAGGCGGGCGCGGCAGGTCGTGACACTCGCGGCTTAATCCGTCAACACCAGTTTAACAAAGTCGAATTGATTAAATTTACTAAGCCAGAAGACTCTTGGAACGAATTAGAAAGCATGGTTGACGCCGCCGAAGACATTTTGCGCATTTTGGAGATTCCCTATCGCGTCGTTTTGCTTTGTACCGGCGACATGAGCTTTACTTCCGCCAAAACTTACGACATTGAAGTTTGGATGCCCGCGCAAGGCAAATATCGCGAAATTTCTTCCTGTTCGAACTGCACCGATTATCAAGCTCGTCGCGCCAATATAAAATTCCGCCGCGATAACAAATCTAAGCCCGAATTCGTGCACACGCTTAACGGTTCAGGCATTGCAGTTGGCAGAACGGTCGCCGCTATTTTAGAAAATTATCAGCAAGCTGACGGTTCAGTTAAAATTCCAAAAGCTTTGGTGCCGTACATGGGCGTCGAGGAGATTCGCGCTTAAAATCATTGACAAGATAAATTTTTAGTGATAAATTCTTGATAGCAAAAAAATAAGCGTCATAAGACGCCCGAACTTGATTAAAGCGGTTTTACCCCCGTAAATATATCTAGGATATTTCGGAGATTCCAGCCTTCAAAGCTTGTGGGAGCTTAGGAGGCTGTATTTGTTAATGCTAACAGGATTGTACCCGTCAAGACAATAACTCTTATGATGATTTTAACCATCAATCTTCCCCCTTTCTCGGGGGCTGATTAAACCGCTCCGCCAGTCCGAAAACCGCGCAAGTTCAACGCAAAAAATATACCACACGCCCAAAAGCTTTTCAACATAAAAAATTTTAGGAGAGGAATCAAAATGAGCAGAAAAATTGTTGTACTTAACGGCAGTCCGCGCCCTAAAGGCAATACGTCGGCTTTGGTTGAAGAATTTGCTAAGGGAGCACGCGAGGCAGGTTGCGAGGTTGAAATTTTTTTCCTCGACAAGATGAATATTCACGGTTGCAAAGGTTGTTTCGGCGGCGGAAAAAATCCAGAACACCCTTGCGTTCAACGCGACGATATGGACAAGATTTATCCTGTTTACAAAGCCGCTGACGTTGTAGTTTTGGCGACGCCGCTTTATTATTGGACTTTCAGCGGACAACTGCGCACGGCTTTTGACAGATTATTTGCCGTTGCTGAATGCGATCCAAATTACGCTAATCCTAAGAAAGAATCAGTGCTTCTAATGGCGGCTGAAGGTTACGGATTCGATGACGCGCTCCAATATTATCAAAACCTCATGAAACATTTGGGCTGGACTGAACGCGGGCACGTTTTGGCGGGCGGTGTCTTCAAAGTTGGCGATATTAAAGGGCACAAAGAACTCAACGAGGCTTACGAACTCGGCAAGGCTGTTGCAAAAGACAACGGGCTTTGAAGGGAACTTGTCGCAAAGGCTGAACGCTACAAATTTTTAATCGGTTATGCGGCAAATTCATTACGGCGTAAATTTTCATAAAAAAAATTCTCCGGGTCGATGACTCGGAGGATTTTTTGTTGCCATAAATTTACCTGAAAAAATTCCTGATGTTATCTCTTAAATTCTCTTGTACAGCGATTGCCGCTTCAAAAATTGTCAATTCCGCCGTCGACTC
>CAMJKR010000024.1 GCA_946406415.1 uncultured Selenomonadales bacterium
AGACTTTCAAGAACGTCGCGCCGCTCTGAATTCCAAGATTGATTCGCGGCTTGAAAAACTCTCTGCATTGTTGCAAAATATCGGAGGTGATGAGGTATGACGGCTTTAAGACAACAGGCTTTTGAAATGTTACAAAGCTTTCCGGACGAGAAACTTTTCATTTTGATTCAATTCATGCAATCTGAAAATCTAAAATCAACCGAGAGCAAAGAAGAAAGGCTCAATAGAAAGCGCATTGCCTTTGAGAAATTTAAGTCTTTATGCAAACCGATTCCCGACTTTGACTATGATAAGGCGTTGGACGAATATATGGAGGAAAAATTTGGCAGATGTTGATTTTGATTGATACAAATGTTTTGCTGGACGTTATTGCAAGACGTGAGCCATATGTCATATTTTCGGAAAAAGTCATTGACCTGTGCCGACAAGAAATTATAAATGGAGCGATTGCAAGTCATTCCGTGCTCAATGCCATGTATGTTCTTAGGAAAAATTTTACTTTAGAAGAACGCAAAGAAATTTTTCTAAGTCTTTGCGAATTTCTCTACGTTGAATCGGTTGACTTCGGGAAGATAATCCAAGCATTGAAAGACGATGATTTTTCGGATTTTGAAGACTGTCTGCAAATGCAATGCGCCTTGAGCCTTCGCGCAGATTATATCGTTACACGCAATGTTAAAGACTTCGCCGCGAATGAAATTCCCGCTGTTACGCCCGAAGAATTCTTAAACATTTTGGAGGAGCAAGAATGTTTGCCGACCGATTGAAAAAATCTCTTCTGCAAGCGGCGATACAAGGTCAGCTAACAGAACAACTACCGACTGACGGCGACGCCCGCGACTTGCTACGAAAAATTCGTGCCGAGAAAACCAAGCTCATTGCCGAAAAAAAATTAAGGCTGAAAAACCCTTGCCGCCTGTCACCGATGACGAAATTCCTTTCGACATTCCGGAGAGCTGGTGCTGGGTTCGGCTCGGTGACGTGTGTCAAATAAATCCTCGCAACAAATTGGAAGATGAAAACATTGACGCAACTTTTTTGCCAATGACAGCAATTAACGAAGGTTACAGCAATGGATATAATCCTCTTGTAAAATCATGGAACGAAATAAGAAGTGGATTCACGCACTTTGCTGACGGTGATGTTATCTTTGCAAAAATTACACCATGCTTTCAAAACAGAAAATCAGCTATCGTCAAAGATTTAACTAATGGAATCGGCGCAGGAACGACTGAGCTTTATGTTTTGCGTTCATATGGCAAGTACATTAACGAAAAATATCTTCTGTACTTTGTAAAGAACCAGCAATTTATTTTAGACGGTATAGCAACAATGAAAGGCACTGCAGGTCAACAAAGAATAAGTCGAAACTTCGTGGTCAACTATCTCTTGCCCTTACCACCATTCGCCGAACAAAAACGAATCGTCGAAAGACTAGAAAAATTGTTGCCATTGTGCTAAAGGAAAGGAACTACTCCAATGACTATCAATTCATATAAATTTCTAAAGCAAAAGGAAATCATTCAGATTCTTGACGGCGATGCAACGTTCGGAGAACTTCCTTATAAGGATACTTCAATTAACGATATTTTTGATTTGCCCCCATACGTTACCATATCAATGCCCAGCCTAACGGCTAGCGAAATTTGCGATATATCAACCCGCTTTGGTTTTCCAATGAAAATCATTGGAAACAAAAGTCGTAAACAATATTTCGAGGATATGTTGGATAATTTAATACAGAGCGGTCGATGTTCAGAGTTGCTAGCATTTCTATTTGATAAGTCTCAATTTGCACGAAAGTTATCTTGTCTTTCAACTGAAAAAATTGATGAGCTCTACAATAAAATTATAAATATGGTTTTAGAAAAAATAAACCACATTCTTTATTGTAGTGGGAACGAACTAAAAATTATAGATAAAAAATTCATCATTAGACCGACTGATACAAGAATTGAAATCTATGCTCCCAGTATAGAAAAAATCATAGACCGAGATTATATAGCGAAACTTTCAAAAAGAGCATTACAAGATGTTGAAGCGGGACATTTTGATAGTGCGCTTACCAAATCAAGAACGCTATTGGAAGAAACTTTCCTACACGTTATTGAAAAGAAGCAGAAAGTTCCTAAAAATAAAGGTGACATAGGTGAATTATATAAATGCGTTAGAAATTTGTATAATATGAACATAGATAAAGAAAATGATAAGCGGATAAAAGAATTGTTATCTGGACTAGCAAAAATAGTATCTGCAATAGCTGAAATGAGAAACGCCAATAGTGATGCACACGGATTAGGAACGAAAAGAAAATTTAACATTAAAGACTATCATGCTAGATTGCTCGTAAATTCTGCAATGACACTTTCCGATTTTATCTTATCCGTAGCCGAGAACAACTTATCACCGAAATGAGTAAAAAATTGTCGATACTATTCAACTTATGAAAGGATAAATTATGACATTTATAGAAAAAGCACGTCGTATAGCAAATGATACGAAATTCAAAGAAAAAATAGGTGATGCCTTAGAAGATGCTGGTAACGCCTTCTTAGGAAATCCAGTGTCCGCCGCAAAGTTTATTAAATTTCTTTTGGAATCACCTATAATGATTCGTGAAAGATTGTTCTGGAACAAATTTTCGCTGTTTCTTGAAGAAATATATTCAGATGAAAATAATAAGGTAAAAATGATTGCTAAGTTTTCTGAGGACGGTCATAGAGCAGAAAACGCTGAACGCATTATAGCTTGTATTGACAAAGCTGAAACAAAACAAAAAGTAAACTTCTTAATAAATGCAACTCGTTGTCTATTGGCAGAATTCATAACATTACAAGAGTACTTCCGTATCTGCAACATTGTAACCAGCACACTTTATGAAGACTTAGATTTTCTCCGAAAAAATATATCCACCGAAGAATTCGATTATAGCTATTATATCCAAGGACTCTTAAATTCAGGATTGATGTATCAAAGCGTCATAGACAGCAACACAGGAAATCACAAATATTCTTTTACAGCACTTGCAAAATTGATTGACGAGTATGCGATCAGCTATGATAATGTTGACCGCTATCCTAACCCTAAATGTAGAAAAAGAGAAGTAATATCACCTCAAATAGATTTAAGACCTCACACAGCTTCAGATGAAGATGTCCAACAATTGTTTAATAATATTTTTGACAAATAAAGGAATAATTGCCTACATAACGAATTGGCACTTAAAGATTTGAAATAATTGGAGGATGAACTATAGACGTACGACCTATATAAACGCGAAAAGCTCTGTGCGCCTAAGAAACGCTACAGAGCCTACTGGTGAATGTTCCAAACATCTGCCAGAGAGTCAACCTTAGTGAATGTCACTTCCCTAAAGTTTAAGACTTAATCGCTTACAATAACCTTCATGTTATCAAAAGTCATGGGGAAATTATAAGTCAAAGCGAAATATGTTGCAAGACTTTCTGAAATTTCAAGACGGCATTCACTAGTGTGAGTGTCGTCTTTTGTTTTTACAAAAAAATAATGCCGCTCACGACGGCTAAAAAAGACCCTTTAAAAACGGAGGTATCATAACATGAATCTAACTGAAAAGCAAAGCCGCATCGCTGAACTCGTGAACTTTTTCAATCAGCTCTACGGAAAAATCCCTGAACTCCATTTTGCTTACCTTTGGACTAAACAACTCGGCATTTTTCCTTTCGTCATTAACGATGAATCTCAACGCATGGCTATGGCAATGAAAGCTGTCGAACTCACCGATAATGGCGTCGATGTCTGGCATTCTGTCAATACCGTAAGCGTCGAACCAACCAACGGCAAACGCGGCGACGAATCTGTCGTTTCTTATCAGACTGCTATTGTTACTGACATTGACATTATCGGCGCGGCTCATAAGAGTACAAATCTTGCTGCCAACTTCGACGAAGCTAAATCCTTCCTGCCAATTAAACCTTCAATCCTGCTTAATTCGGGAAATGGCGCTCAAGCTTATTACATTTTCAACCAACCTATTTTTGTCACCGAACAAAATCGTGAGGAACTCAAACACCGAAACAGTCTTTGGCTTGATTTTATTCGTCAATGTGCTAACGGCAAAGATATTGACGGCGTTGGCGATTTACCAAGAGTTATGCGCACTCCTGGCACTTTTAACTACAAACTCGGAAAAGACAATGCTCCATTGTGTCACATCGTCGAAGATTCTGGTTTGCGTTTTGCTCCCGACCAAATCGACGAAAAATTGAAGATTGCGATTCAAGTTCAAGCCCCAAAAGCACAAGCAATCAGCACTGCACCAACAAAATCAAAAAAAGACTTCGCTGATGATAATGACTTCAATATCTTTCGCGTCCGCCGTATGCTCGATTTTATCCCATCTTCAAGCTTAACCTACGACGATTGGTTGGCGGTCGGCATGGCTTTGAAAAACATCGGGCTAAGTTGTAGCGACTGGGGAAATTGGAGCCGCGCCGATGATAGATTCAAAGAAGGCGAGTGCGAACAAAAATGGAAAGGCTTTAATCGTGACGGCTACGACATTGGTACTATTTTCATGTTCGCTCACCAAAACGGCTATGACGCTAAGGATACCTATCGTGAGTGGTATGAACTTCACCCTAACTTGAAACCTTCGTCTAAAAGAAACATGGACGCGGCAACTAAACAAGAACTCGATGACGCCGTCATTCTGCTTGAGACTTTAGAGCCGGAAACTTTCACTGCCGATGCCGCTTACGCTCCTGAAAATCTTCACGCTACTGCCTTAGTTACCGCTTACGGCTTTCCTGCTCTTGCCAAGAAATTTTTTGACACCATCAAAGCCGCTCAAAAACTTGCCAAAATTCGCATTGCCGATTCTAAAAGTGAATTGACCGCTAAACTTTCGTCGACAGAAAAGAAATCCTTGAACGAAATTATAAACGTCGGCATTACAGAGATTCGCCGCTACGTTGACCGTGAAACCAGTTCTATCGAAAAAGCTCATGCCACTTTCCTCAAAGACGAGGAGCAAAAAAGACTTCGCGCTAAATACGAAAAAGAACGCGCTGAAAAAGCGGCTCGCGTTATCGAAACAACTTCGAGACTTGATGAATTACGTACTATGCCCGCCTCTCCTGAACGTGACGCTGAAATGATTGAACTTATTCGTGACTCCTGTGATTGGCATTGTAACAGGCAAGGCTTTAAGGAGTCCGTCAAGGCGACCGCTGCCAATGTTGAAAAAATTTTTACCTACGACCCTAACCTTGACGGACTTATCGGCTACGATGAATTCCAGCAAGCTGACGTTTTTTTGAAAGCTCCGACATGGAGCAACGCTAAAAAAGGTGACGAATGGAACGACCGCGACGATTCTCAACTTCAAATGTATCTTCGCAAAACCTACACCGAATTTGCCAATGAAAAATTGACCTTCAACGCTGTAACCGTTTTCAGCGACGCTCACAGGTTCCACGTTGTCAAAGATTTCTTCCTTTCTCTTCCTAAATGGGACGGTAAACCCAGAGCTAAAAAACTTTTCGTCAAATTTCTCGGCGCAGATGATATTCCCTACGTCCACGAAGTCACCATGAATATTTTGACAGCCGCCATTGCTCGCATCTTTCATCCTGGTTGCGATTATCAGCTTGCTCCTATCTTACTCGGCGAACAAGGCATTGGTAAGAGCCATTGCCTTAGCAGACTCGGCGGCGCGTGGTATGGCAGTCTCGTTGACGACGTCGGTGATCCTCACGCTATCGACGCCATTCAAAAATTATGGTTTGTCGAGATTAAGGAAATGGCGGCTATGAAAAAAGATGTGGACGCTAACAAACGCTTTATCGACTCCGCTAAGGATACACGCAGGCAAGCCTACGCTAGACGCGCCACCACTATTCCTCGCCATTGCGTCTTCGTCATCACCACCAATAATAAAATGTGTCTCACCGACATGACCGGCAACCGTCGCTATCCCATTATTGTTTGCCACAACAAGCCACGTCAGTACGTCGAAGGTTTGACCGACCAATATATTCAGCAGGTTTGGGCTGAAGTTTTCGCTCATTACAACGAGCTTTTCAAAGACGGTTTTGACGAACACAAACTTGTGCTTAGTCGTGATTCTCAAATGCTCTCCGACGAAATCGCAGAAGACTATCTTCGCGATGACGGCATGGAAAGCGAAATTCGCTCCTACCTTGATACAAAGATTTTGCCACCTCCTCTTTGGTATCTTCTTACTCGCTCTGAACGTTACGAATTTGAAAAAAACGGTCGCCTTGTCATTATTGACGCTCTTAGCGAATTTAACCACCGTCGACGGGCGCGCGGCGGAAGACCTGATACCGTTCAGCACGATGTCGATTTAATTTCTTCCCTTTTGACTCCCGCTCAAAATAAACCTTGGCTCCGCATTGAGCACAAGACCATTCAAGGCAACAACGTTGACGAATACATTCTTTACGGCTCCGTACTTCGTCAACATATCTGTGCGGTTGAAATTTACAATGAATGCTTTGGCAATGATAAGCGCAAGTCTCCCACTCGCATTAACGAAATCTTAAATCGCATTGATGGCTGGAATTTAGGCGGAGATATATCTAAAGCTGACCCTGCATATCTAAGGCAACGAAAAGTCTTCTACCGTGAAGAAAATTGAACTCAGGATTGAACCTCTCATCGCCTAAAGAGGTGGGGGTATTCTTGCCGATTTTTGGATAAAATGGGGACAAACTGGGGACAATGTCCCAAAAAGGTTGTCCCCGTTTTTTTGTGCGATAAATGGCGTTATAACGCCATTTTTTTAAGCTAAAAAATTTCGGGGACAATGGGGACAATGATTTTCATGGTAGAGGATTTGAAGAAACGAAAAAAAAAAAAAGACCAGAAAACCTGTTATGTATCTATAGCAAAAATATATATAACGAAATAATATGGTTTCATAACACGTTTTCGACCCTTTTTTTTTTTTTGAGAAATGCGTTTGTATTTAATGGAAAAAGGTTGTCCCCGTTGTCCCCAAAACTTATTTGGGGCTTATAAACGGCGTCATAACGCCATTTATAACGGGGACAAACTGGGGACAAACAAAAAATGGCTGTCCCCAAAATTTTTGAAATGAAATGAGCGACAAAGCTTTTGACGTTAGAAATTGATTAGGTTAATTCTCGTTGAATCAGAAGGAATGAAAAGCTTTGGAAATGCAAAACACTGCGGCTATCCTTTATCACTTGTCATTTCATCATGCGGATTAAAAAAAGTATCGGAGCTGATTTTCAATCTACAACTCACGAACAATTTTTTTGTCAAGAAGTTCGTCCTTGTCGAGTTCGCTCATAAGTTCCCAATCTTTTTCCATTTCGAGATTATTGCCAGTAGAGCGGGCGACCAGTTGCACTGCTTCCGGCTCATTCAAAATAGCGTCAGCAATGAGTGACACCGCCTTATTATTCGACAGTGTGTCGGAAACTGTCACACGATAATGAGTATTGACTTTATCGCGGGCAATTTGGTTTTCTAATGCTTTCATTTGTTCTTTCGCGTGATTCATGCGCTCAATTATTTCTTTGTTGCGATTTTCGACCTTTTCCAACTGGCGGACGAATCTAAAATTTTTACGAAGAATGCCAGTAGCTATTTCTTCGATTTTCTTTACCGCTTCAGGTTGTCGGCATAATACTTCTAATTCGTATTGTTTATTTTGCAGAAAGAATTTAATTTGTTCGAGACGGCTTCTTTCCAATTCAATCAAAGTTCGCTGTTTGGTCAGATAATATTGAACTTGCAAAAAAGTAGAGCGCGGGAAGACCGACCAGTCTCTCTTTTGGAACTCTTTTTCTTCCTTTGCATAGGCAAGCAATTTAGGAGCGAGCTTTTGCTCTTCTTTTTTGTACCGTCTTACTTCTTCGCGCAGTCTCTTATAGGCTCCGTTCACGAAAATATTTTTTGCCATAAAGATAGCGCGTTGAGGAGAAATTACCTGCCGTTGGAGATGAAATTTATCAGCGAACAAATCTTCATGTTCCTTTTTTAAATCACGATACTGACGGCGAATAAGGTCGTAAACTTGGCGGGTCTTGAAAGTGGTTTGGGGTTCTTCTAAGGATTGAGCGAATAAAGCATTCCTAAGGTCATCGACGACTTTGTCCAAGTCGATATTGGCTCGTTTAAGCATTTTTCTGGCGTGCGTGTTTGCTTGCAAAATCTGGTGCGTCACCATCAAAATATTGTTTCTACAATCAGGTAATTCAAGGCGTCGTCTGATATCTTCGACCGGTTTTTTCATGGAAGAGAGGGAGGAATCAAGGTCGGCAATTTGGGTTTTAATGCTGGAAGCAATTTGTGCAAAGGCACGAGTTGCTTCCTTATCAGATTCGTCGGGTTTTTTAAGGGACTTCAAAAAATGTTCCAAGTGATTTTTCTGAGCGAGGGTTTCAAAATATTTAAGCCAAAGTTCTCGTTCGGATTTAGCCATGTATTCAAGTTTAGCTTGTTCTTCGGCGTCATGCTGGGAAATAATAGCGCGTTTCCATTTATTAACTTGAGCGATGGCTGTCAACATTTTATTTTTCAAGTCGGCAAGAAGTGGGTCGGCAAATTTTTGTTCGGAGTATTCTTTTGATTCAATTAAAGTTTTGATACGAGAAGAAACAAATTGAACGTCATCTTTGACTTCTAATTCTTCGGTTTCTTTCGTTGAAGCATCGAGCTTCATTACTAAATCGAAATGACGTTCACGCAGTCCTCTAAAAATTTTCAATCGCTCTAAGCGTGGTTCCTCATAATTCTGACAAGAAATGACACCGACATATTTTTCCGGCACACGGCTAAAAAGTCTGGCAAGAGAAGAATCTCCGTTTTGTTCGGCTTCTTCTTTTTGTGCTTTAAGGGAACGATGGTCAACGCGAATGGAAAACCCATTTTGCTCCAATACAGCATTTTGAATATGGGCAAAGTCAGCGCGAAGATCTGTAACATATTGATGATTGCACCACTTGCGGTCTTTGGGAGCCCCACGTTTCCATTTTTCTTTAAAGGAAGGTTGAGAGCCATCTTTTTTCTTTCGCGCCGGATAGAGGAAAAAAGCCTTAGCAGAACGTTCCTTGATTTTTTCCACGTCGTCAATCAAGCGTTCGGAAAACATGATATGAACGTGGGGATGGCGTTGACCGGACAACATGCCGATTTTGTCGTGAATGGCGTAAGCGTAGTAATGGTCGCTCAAATGCTTTGCAATGAAAGCATCAATAATTTGTCGATATTGCTCCACCGTTTTTAATTCATTAGGCAAGGCAAATTCAATTTCAACATAACGCCGGTGCCCAGTGCCTTCATATTTGTCTGCCGCTTGAAAAAATTTTTTCGGGTCGTCATGTGCCCATTTGGGCAGGTGATGAGCATGGAAAATACAAGCCCCACGATTTTCATATGCTCTTTCTCGATTGATATATTCGAGATGAGATTGAGCGTTAATCTTTTCAATGTGTTTCAAAATTTTCTGAGCAGTGTGGATAGCAAACTTTTCGGTCAGGATAGTCAACTTCTTTGTAACGCAAGAAATCGTTTTGCATAATGAGGTCATCGAAAGAAATGGGCAGGTCTTTGTGGACAGCCGTTTTCAAAACTGCTTTTTTGAAATCTTCCGAACCGTTGATAATAAGTGGCTGATTATTCATAACCAGAGAAGCAAGTACGAGAGCAGTAGCGATAGTTTCTTCAGAGGCGTTCTGAGTAACTTCAATCCCGCGCTGAGTATTTCTGATTGAGCCGTAATCATCTGTTTTATATAGGAGAAAATTTTGCCCTCCGAATGCGTTTGGTGATTTCTCTGAGGAAATGAAATCGCCGACGAATTTATTTTTCTCCTGCCATTGTTCTGGAGTAGAAAATTTGCCTTCACGATTGATATACTCAACGTGCTGTACAGCCGAAATTTTTGTTCCATTGGGTTTCTTATCTGACTTGATACGAAAGTGATACATTGCCAATGAAGATATTCTTCCTTTCATGAGCCAACCGCAGGTTCAAGGAGCGTTGCGACTGGTATATTTTTTGAATCGATTTATCGCGTCAGGACGCGGGATTTTTAGCATTTCACGCAGTGAAATGCATAAGTGAACATTCTCCAGAAATCTTGCTTTGGACTATCATAGCACATCCACTAAAAACCGCTTGCACTCATTTTGCACTATTTGAGTGCATTCCGTGACTTTCATTTTCTGATGTGTTATAGTCTTTTGTGACTAGAGGTTTTAGAATAGAAGTAGCATAGAGTTTTTTGTTCGAGGGAATTAGAATGAGTGATAAGGAAAATCTTTCGGAAGAGGATATTAAACTTAGATATATAACGCCCGCGCTGGAAAAAGCTGGCTGGACGAAGGAACATATTCGTATGGAATATTTTTTCACTGAAGGACAGGTTTTAGTAAAGGATAAAATTGTCGAGCGCGGCAAAAGGAAAAAGGCAGATTATCTTTTACGCAAGGATGGTAAGTTTCCGCTTGCAGTCGTGGAGGCAAAAAATCTTGAACATACAGCTGACAGAGGTTTACAACAAGCGATGGATTATGCAAAGATTTTGCATTTGCCGTTTGCGTATTCGTCGAATGGGAAAAAATTTATCGAACATGATTTTTTGACAGGTACTAAGCGGGAATTTCATATGGATGAATTTCCGACGGAAGAGGAACTTTGGGAAAGGTACTGTGCGAGCAAAAAATTTTTGCCGACTCAGGAAAAGATAATTCTCACATCAGACTATTACGACACGGTTAAAGAAATAACTCCGCGTTATTATCAGCGGATAGCAATCGATAGCGTGATTCAAGCAGTGGCAAAGGGACAGAAAAGATTGTTGCTCGTAATGGCAACGGGAACAGGAAAAACTTTCACAGCGTTTCAAATCGTCTGGAAGTTGTTAAAATCGAATGTCGTTAGCAGAGTCTTGTATCTAGCTGATAGAAATATTTTGATTGACCAGACAATGGCGCAAGATTTTAAACCGCTGGAAAAAGTGATGTGCAAAATCAGAAATAAAAAGTTAGATAGCTCATATCAAGTGTTTATGAGTTTATATCATCAGTTGGCGGGCGAGGAAGGAGAGGAGCCTTTTCGCCAATTTAAACCGGAATTTTTTGATTTGATAATAGTGGACGAATGTCATCGCGGTAGTGCAAAGGCTGATTCCGAGTGGCGTAGGATTTTAAATTATTTCCATTCTGCAATTCATATCGGCTTGACTGCGACGCCGAAAGAAACATCTGAAGTAGGCAATAAAACTTATTTCGGCGAACCGATTTATACTTACAGTTTGAAGCAAGGAATATTGGACGGCTTTCTTGCTCCGTACAAAGTCATTCGAGTGAACATAGATAAAGATTTGAGTGGTTGGCGACCGCAAGTTGGACAGAAGGATACGGATGGAAAAAATCTTCCGGATAAGACGTTTTATCAAGAGGACTACGATTCAAATCTTTTTATAGAAGAACGGACAAAGTTGGTTGCAAGTCGAATTACCGCTTGGCTAAAGGAAAATGGACGACAAAGCAAGACAATAGTTTTTTGTAAAAATACGGAGCACGCGGAATTGATGCGTCGAGCTCTCGCAGTAGAAAATAGCGACATCATGCGCGATAATCCTAATTATGTAATGAAAATAACAGGGGACGACGAGGAAGTCAAAAAGCAACTTGATAATTTTATTGAGCCGAATGCAACCCCGCCAATCATAGCCACGACAGCTGAACTTTTGTCTACAGGCGTTGATTGTAAAACGGTTAAACTTATTGTAATTGACAAGGTAATCGAATCAATGATAATGTTCAAGCAAATCATTGGTAGAGGTACAAGACTGTTTCCGAACTACGATAAGAATTTCTTCACGATAATGGATTTTAGTGGAGCGACAGAAAAATTTTACGACCCCGAATTTGATGGCGACCCAGAAATTATTTTGGGCAATGCGGAAATTCGTCCTGATAAGAAAGTTGAGTCCGGAGATAATTCGCAAGAAAAGTATCATGTTCGCGGGGTGGAGGTTGCTATAGTTAACGAAGCTGTTTCTTTCTTGGGCAAAGACGGCAAGCTCATTACAGAAAATCTTATCGACTACACGCGAAAGAATATTTTGGGTAAATATGCTGAGCTGAGAGATTTCTTGCAGGTATGGAATTCGACAGAAAGAAAGCAAGCTATACTCGATGAACTAACATCGGAAGGAATTTTTCTCTTTTTGTTACGCGACACTTACAAATTTGATAAGAATATAGACGACTTCGATTTGATTCTACATGTTGCTTACGGCAGGAAATTAAAAACGCGGCAACAACGAGCTCAAGCCGCAAAAAATTCTGACGTTCTGAAGAAGTTTCCGGAGAAATGTCGGGCAGTTCTCAACGCTCTCTTGGAAAAATATACAGCGAATGGAATTAACGAACTGGAAAATCTGCAGGTGTTGCGAAATACGCCGTTCGATTCTATGGGAAGTCCTCCAAACATTGTTAAACTTTTTGGTGGCAAGGAAAGTTATTTGCGAGCTGTGCGCGAGTTAGAAGACTTAATCTACGAAGTTGCATGAGGTGAGGGAATGAGTTTAGGAAATTTCGTTAAGACGATACAAAATATCATGCGCGGCGACAGTGGTATTAACGGTGATGCACAGCGTATTGAGCAACTAACGTGGATTCTCTTTTTGAAGATTTACGACGCGAAAGAAGATGACTGGGAACTTTTTGACGACGATTATAAATCTGTTTTGCCAGAGAAGTTGCGTTGGAGGAATTGGGCAGTCGATGACAAAAGTGGCTCCGCCTTGACAGGTGACGAACTATTGAAATTTGTCAACGACGAACTTTTTCCGACGCTGAAAAATTTGCCTGTTACTCATGAGACGCCTAAAAAGAAATCTGTCGTCCGCAAAGTTTTTGCGGAAGTGAATCAGTACATGAAAAACGGCGTTCTCCTTCGGCAAGTTATCAACGTTATTGATGAGGTTAAACTGGACACAGCTAAGGAAAAAA
This sequence comes from uncultured Selenomonadales bacterium, assembly GCA_946406415.1. Lineage (GTDB taxonomy): Bacteria > Bacillota > Negativicutes > Selenomonadales > Selenomonadaceae > Quinella. The sequence goes on from CAMJKR010000024.1 coordinate 13,002, forward strand.
ATTTCTTTGGCGACATCTACGAGACAATTTTAAAAAGTCTGCAGAGTGCCGGCAATGCTGGAGAGTTCTATACGCCGCGAGCTGTCACAGATTTTATTGTTGATAGGATTGCACCAGAATTTGGCGAGACAGTAGCGGATTTTGCTTGCGGAACAGGCGGTTTTCTTACTTCGACGCTAAATTATCTGGCGAAGAAAGAAAATCTTTCAGCTGAGCAACGCGAATTTTACTCCAACAAAGCAATCTTTGGGATAGAGAAAAAACCATTGCCATATTTGTTGGCTATAACGAACATGCTGATTCATGGCGTCGATACTCCTAACATTTCTCATGGCAATTCGCTTGAGCACCGAATTACCGAATATACCGACGACGAAAAATTTCCCGTCATTGTCATGAATCCGCCATACGGTGGAACCGAACTGCCGATAATCCGAAACAATTTCCCAGCTGACTTGCGCGGCAATGAAACGGCAGATTTATTTATCGCGCTGATTCTCTATCGCTTGAAATTTAATGGACGTGCAGCAGTCATTATTTCAGACGGATTTTTATTCGGCACGGACAGCCCGAAGATTGAGCTAAAGAAACGACTGCTGAACCAATTCAATTTGCATACGATTATTCGGTTACCGCAAAGTGTTTTCTCGCCATACACTTCAATCACGACTAATATTTTATTCTTCGACAAGACTCGACGAACGGAGAAGATATGGTTTTATCGCGTTGACATGCCTGACGGCTACAAACATTTTTCCAAGACTAAGCCGATGTTGATAGACCACTTCGCGGATTGCGTTGAATGGTGGAGCAATCGTCGTGAAATTCAAGACACGGACTCGGAGACTTTCAAGGCGAAGTCGTTTACTGTCGCCGAAATTGTTAATCGTGGCTATGATTTGGATTTGTGCGGCTATCCTTCGACGGATGAAGAAATTCTTTCGCCAACCGAGACCATTAGAGACTTTCAAGAACGTCGCGCCGCTCTGAATTCCAAGATTGATTCGCGGCTTGAA
>CAMJKR010000025.1 GCA_946406415.1 uncultured Selenomonadales bacterium
ATAATAAATCTTATGTTCCGGCTTCAACCTCTTGACTTTTCATAGCCGGTCTTAAAAAGACAAGCCCCGATCGTTTGCCGCAGTCGGGGCTTTGAAAATGTTTGGACTTAGAAAGGCACAGCAAGGGCATAACCGTCGTAGAAGTTATCGGCGTGGTAATAGTCTTTGTCCACGTTGACGATTTGGACGGAAAGGTCGCCGAAGTTCTTTTCGTCCTGCAAGTCTTTGAACTGGATTTGGTCAAGAGCAACGGACAGATATTTAGCCAGAACGCGAACTTGGAAGGGATTGAGAGTCAAGTGAATGGACGTATTTTTCTCTTTATCTTCTAGAGCGAGAAAGACGACGTGATCATCGAGGCGAATGGTGGTGTCCACATCGTCATAGGCGGCGCAGTTGAAGAAAGAACTCATGAAATCCCCCCCTTTCAGGCTGATATTGTTTCATATTCCGGTATCGCTAGATTCACGTCGTAAGACGGCGGCGGTAGAATGTTCCTCGGCACAGGTAAAGAGAGAATCTCACCGCCAATACGCTCAAGGTCGGTCGCTCTCTCGTACGTCTTGGCAATCTTACTGGCGGCGGTCACAGCGTTGACAAGTCCGTAGCGCGAGTTGTCGGCTCCCATGAAAAGTTGCCGCAGAATATCTCCGCGTTCGTTTTCCGTCAGCTGGAATTTGTCGGCAAGCAATTCGACAGCTTTAATGGGTTCGTGCTTTAGTGGAATCTGAGTAGCCTCGCGAAGTTTGTCGACGGTAAGCAAGAATTTGGCTTCATCGACGGCGGCACGAACAACGTCCTGCACCTTCATGAAAAATGCCTTGTCGTCCTGAGCAAGCGTAGCGTCGGAATACAGTTCGTAAGCGGAATCATCAGAGGCGTTGACCTGCCGTCCCACGTGATATTTTTTCTGCGCCAGATCTTTGCATATCAAACCGTTCTTGCAGACAAGACGGAAAACGAGCGGTTCAACACGAAGACTGCCTAACCCTACTTCACTGTTAGAGACGACAAAGCCCGCTTGAACAATATCGCCCACCTTGACTTCAGCTTTGACGCGACGATTTACTACCTTGAGATACAGATGAGTTGGCGTGACTTCGCACGATTCTATACTTGCTCCGTTCATTTCCTGAATGACGGGCAAAACAGCCGCACACAGTTCCAAGTTGTCCAACCTGCGATAACGATCCGATAAGAAGGCACGAACTTTGCCGTCGAGCACACGAATCATTCTGCGCTCTGGTTTTTGCTCCAGCCATGTGTTGATGTTGCGGTCGAGCAGGGCGGGAACCTCACTCTGCATTTTCGCGTAATAACGGTACGGAATGTTGAGGCGGGCGGCGATTTGCTGATGAGCAAGTTCTCCGATTCCGAACCCGTAAGTCTTGCTGTCGAGGGACAGGTGCAGGGTCGAGCCGTAGGAATTCGTTTCCACTTCCAACGAGCGAGTGTCGGCGAGGAAGTCCTGCCGATTGAGACGTTGACGCTGAAGCTCCCTGCCAAGCTGAGCCAACGTTTTACCTTGTTTCAAAACTATCTCCTCCAATCAGATTAAGAACAGAAAAAAAGCCCGGTCTGTAGACCGAGCGACATCACTATACAAGAGTATAATATACAATCAAAAATTAAACTTTTCACAGTTTATAGAAATATAAGATTAAAGTTATTGCTGAAATTTATTAGCGTAAGCATTGAGCCATTTTCTTGCGGTGATGTTATCCAAATCTGAGACTCTCTTGTAATATGCAAATTTTAAGTTGTCTTGATTAAAGGAGATTTGTTCGCCGCGACTCAGAGTTTACTTGTCAGAAGTTTATTGACGAAGTACAGTCAGACGACTAATTTTTTCTTTACTGTTCCATAAGTCAGACAAATGAGTTCGATAATAAAGCTGTGCATTGTTGAATATGGAGGAAAACCATGCGGGAACTGTCGTCATTTACAGCTATTGTCTACCAAATACAACAGAGTATTCATCAGTTCTTGACTGCACTTGTGTTATCTCATTTCGACAAAGAGATAGGAATATTATTTCATTGAGTATCAGTCGGATCAGTCGAATAACTCTGAAGATTTAAGTCATCTTTTTTATAAGCTTATTGTGCTATTTTTTACTTATGAGTATACTTTCCTAATTTCTGTTTTTAAAATCAATATCATTGAATTTATATTTAAATATAAAATTTTCGATAAGTGTCAAATATTTTTCTGCCGCAGGAAAAAGTTTTGAAGAAGATTTAATTTCTTCGTAAATGTCGTTTACAAAGTCAATTTGATCCGCCGCAAAATCTTTTTCTAAAGTCATCTTTAAAATGTTGAAAAATTTTTCATTTTCGCTTGAATTTAACGTCGGCAAAAAAATTAGTTTTTTATCTGCTTCTTTGTCGAGAGAAACATATATCGCGAAAAAATTTAGCGCAAAAAATTCTTCATCAGCATTACTATTTTCAAGATACTTTGCTAGCCTTTTTGTTTTTTCCGCGAAAGATTCATCAAAATTTTTATTTGTCAAGTCCTCGTAGAGCAAGAGCACAGCGCGTTGAACCTCTTCCAATTTACCCAACGATATTTGACATTCTACAATTCTACATTTCAATCGCCAAAGTTTTTCAATATCATCAATCGCATCAAACAACTCAAGAGCTTTCCTCAGACAATAAAGCCGCTTGCCGTCGTCGATTCCGTTATAAAAATCCGCCGCCTCTTCCCAAGCCTCATATTTTTCTGTAATTGTAAAGTGCTCGCTTTTTTTCTCGGTCAGAAGAATAAAATTACATTTTTTTTTGACAAAATTTATTTGTTCGTAAGAAAAATTATCTCTCGACATGCATTCAGATTGAACGTAATAAATCAAACTGTGAAGATATTCATCGCCAATATTGTTTTTCGCTAAAAAATTCTCGGCTTCAAGGCAATAATTCATCGCCGCCGCCTCGTCCTTCAACGAAAGCGCGTACTCCGTCAAAAATTTTATATGATACTCGGCGCAATTCAACTCCCGCGAAATTTTTATCGCTCGCTCAAATATCGGACGGTTAATTTTCTCAATGCGCTTTATCAATGCCTCAAGGGTCGGCAAACTTTCCGGACGGCAGGGGAGTTTCTCGGTATAAGTTTTCAAAAAGTCGCTCAGTGAATCCGACAGATTTTCTTCGCCGCCAAGTAACTCGAACTTCTCAAGGCACCTCTCCCAAAAAATTTTCTTGGTCGTCGCCTCCAACTCCAGACGATATAAATTGTACCAGCCGATAACTTGATAAGTTACCGTGTAAGAATCTCGCCCGGCACTGTATCGAATCATTTTCTCGGAAAATTTTCGTGCCTCTTCAAAACGTCCCTCTTCAAAAAAAATATTTATCAATTCACTGCACGCATGACAAGTATAATTTTGCCCGCGCTCAAGGTCAATCTTCAACACAAGCTCCAAAGTTTCAATCGCTTGCTCAATGTAGCCTGCCTTCCTGCAAGCTCTCGCTAACGACGGAAGAACGTAATCATACGGCTCCGTGCCTTGAATATACGCCTGCTCGTAAAGTTCAATCGCCTTGTCGAAGTCGCCTTTGAACTCATAATCAAACGCCGAATTACAGAGACTGACGCCACTAACGTTAATGATGATGCGCCCTTCTTCTTCGGACTTAAGTTTGTCAATCGCCGTCTGATAAAAATATTGCCGCTCAGGATTGGAAAAATTTTCACTCCTGTAGAGGGCAGTGTAATCGTTCGCGTCGTAGAAGTCACGGATTTTTTCAAGCAAGCGTATCTTCTCTTCGCGAGGGAACGTTGCCAAAGATACTCTCTCCGCTGCCGATTCGATGAGACGAAAAATTTTCTCGTAAAGCAAATTTAATTCTGCGGCAAATTCTTCGTCGGCGATAAAAGTTATCTCGGCATTTATCGCGTATTCCGTTAACGTAACAATTTCAAGATAATTCTCGGCTGTGTAATTCGGGTTCTTCGAGTGCCTGTCACAAAAATTTATCGTCTCGTCAAGCAATGCCCCCGCCTGTATCAATCTGCCGCTCAAATATTTATGCGCCTCAGTCTCCGAAAGACTTAGATACTTGTCAAAGTCAATCCGCAACGCGTACTTGATTTTAAGCCGGTGAAGTCTCTGCAAAATATCCCACGCCGCGCAGTCATAGCAAATCTTTTCGGCACGCTCCAAAAATTTTTCCGCACCGTAATTCAAGCACAACTCGGCATAAGCTAAATTGTCGCCCGATATCCTGCCCATAAAAATATCCGCGAATTTATCCCGAACTCTCTTCTCCGTCTGGCTCAAGAATTTTTTTTTAGCGTCTGATTCATCGCAGCGGTTATGTTCGGGCAATTCTCGGCAGTTGGTTTCAAATCGGTGTAAACCAAATCCAAAATAATCTGATGTAGAGAAATTTTCTCCGTGGCAACGTTGTATTCAATCCAGCCGTCCTTTATCAGCTTGTCCACGCCCGAAATATTTTCAAGATTGAGTAGCTCGGCAAAATATTCCTTCCGAATCCTCACGCCGCCCACTAACGACAGACTGCGCATTATCTCAAGCTCACTCACCGAGAAATTAGACAAGTTAAATAAAAATCTCAAGTGCTTGTTGAGGTCAGTCGAACGGAGTCGCCTATCCTTGCGTTGCTTAATTTTGGTATCGTCAACATTCGTAATGCCGTCATTCGCCAAAAATTTTTTGTAGAGCGCGGCGGGGCTCTCATCAGTATTGCGCAAATATTTGGCGATAAGTTCAACCATCATGGTGTGATTATCAACAAGGTTGATAATTTTTTCCGTCGCCGCAATATCCTCGGCGGGATAATCTTTGTCGTTGTAAGTTCTGAATACCTCGGCAATTTCCTCCGTGTCGTCAATCTGTTCAACGTTCAATTGGTAATAATTGTAATCGCTGAAGTCCTCGCGGGTCGTGACGATAAATTTGCATGGACATGAAAATAATTCCTCCAAATTTTCGTCCGCGTCGGTGTCGAGGTTGTCAACGATAATCAAACACTTTGCGTTGAGATTCTCCTTCATGACTGCGAGCTTGCGCTTGAAATATTCTTCAGCAGATTCATTTTCCGCCTGTTCAAGCCCGTTGATACTGATTTCGTTCGTGACAAGATCTATTATCGAGGTATCGTATCTGCAAAAAATAATCGTGTCGTAATCCTCACGTCGCTCCGCCGCAAATTTTTTAGCGAGTTCTGTCTTGCCCAAGCCGCCTAAGCCCGACAGAATTATTATCTGATTGTGATTCAAAATCTCACGAATCGTCGAGAGTTCCTTAGCTCGCCCGATAAAATTAGCCGTATTGTATGAAAAATTATCGCAGACAAAAATTTTCTCTACATCCGCCAATGAAATTAATTCGTCCAGAGTTTCTGTCAGCAACTCAATATTTTTCCAGCGAAGATGCGGCGACAAGGCTATACTTTTGTTGAAGATGCGGCGAAGTTTTTTATAGAGCAGGGGCTGATAGCGACTGTCGGGATATTTCATCTTGGAAAAATCGTATTGAGCCGATATAGTACCGTCGCCGAATTCAACCTTACGTCCGAACAGTTTATAGAAAAGTATCGCCCCGACCGAATAAATATCCGTGTGCGGTCCTATCCTGTCGACCCTGCCTTGAATTTGTTCGGGCGCAGAAAATCCGTCCGAATATGACAACGCCACCCGCGAGGTTTTTAACTCCGAGATTGAAATCATTGTATCGAAATCAAACAGCAAGATATGTTCTCCCGTTTCAGGCAGTATCAAAATATTTTCCGGTTTAATGTCGAGATGCAGGTAACCGTTTTGATGATATTTGCCGATGATTATCGACAGGCTTTTAATGTGAATCAGTAACTCCTTCAAAGAGGCGTCAATGTAATTCCTGTAGTCTTGTCCTTCGTCGAAAGCCGCCACTGAATAGCAGGTGTTGTTCTTGAACAAAAAATTGCCGACGTTCACTGTTGAGTTCACGAGACCGAGAGTATTTTTTATCGCCGAATTTTTTTCGTAGCTCTTTAGGAAACGATTCTTTTCGAAAGTAAATTTGTCCTCGTCGGAAAGATTTGCCGTTAAATTGTCGAACTCGTCGCGCTCCAAAAAAAGATGCACGGGATAACATTCCTTGACGCGAACGTTGTGGCTCACTCCGATTTTGTCAATCTGCACGGCGTTGTAAACTATGCAACTTGCTCCGCGCCCGACTTCCTCGCGCAGAATAATTTTTATGTTATCGTCTTCCAGCTTTGTGCCGAAGGGTAATTTCTTTCTGGTGTCTTTCATTTTATCTTACTCCAAAAATCAAAGTTGAGGTTACGAACCGAATTTGTTAAGCTTCCAGATCGCAACCTCAATCAATAAAATTCAGTGCAAAACTAAATCGCGGCGATTGGTCGGAATGTTATCAATAATCAAGTCCATGAGTTTGTTTACATTATAGCCGTGTTCGCCCGAATAGTAAACCGGCGTAATAATCTCGACGTCCGTCGCCTCCTTGACACGACGTTTGATTGATTGTGCTTGCTCCCGCAAAAAATTTTCAAGCGTGTCGTCGGGGCGATTGTAACGGCTGTCCCAATGCCTCCCTTTCATGGCAACGTCCGATTGATTTATCGCAACCAAGATTCTGTCGCGCTGGAAGTTCGGAACGATAATTTCATTGAGCAATTTGTAAGTGGAGCCCATGTCGCGATTGATGCCTTCGATAATAATTAGCACCATATCAATCCAGCCGTAAACTTTGTTGTCGATTGTATAGGTCTTGTAAAGCAGGTCGACGATTTTTTTTGAGTGAACTTTGTCGCGATTGACGCCGTCGCCAAGTCCGGGCGTGTCCCAAAATCTTGCAACGTTATTGAGTTCGTAAGCCGTCAAGTCCATAGTTTCGGGGTCGACGCCGTTGCCGACTTTGGCGACGCATTTTTCAAACAGCCCGTTGAGCGTCGTCGACTTGCCCGCGCCCGTGACGCCCGTAACCATAACATCAAGCGGACGAATTTCCATGCGATTCATTTTGTCGCGCAGGTCGTCGATTCGATATTCAGCAAACATTTTTTATCACCATCCCGAAAAAATACTTTTAATTATGCCGATACCTGTACCGACCACTCCGCCGATTGCCCTGCCGATTTTTTCACCCGTGCTCCCGAAAATTGCTCCGATGTCACCGCCAATGTCCGCGCCTTTTGCTGCACATTCCGTGACTGTCTCTGCCCAAGATTTTTTAATTTCAACCGAATAATCTTTGAGATCGTCGTTGTCGCGCCACATTTCATCTTGCTTGTTGATGTTGTGGACATAGGCAAGGCGTTTTTCTTTTGGCGTGTGCTGAATGATGTAATAGAGCAATTTTGAAAGGTTGTAGGGATTTTGCTTTTCGTACTCCGATTCTTTGTAGCCGGCTGAATAATAAATCGGCTCAATGTCAACGCCCGTGCCCTCCCGAATTCTGCGGCGCACCGACTGAACTTTCTCCTCTAAAAATTTCGTAAGGACGGCGTCAGGTTTATTTTCAGCGTGATTCCAATGTTGCCCCTTCATTGCAACGTCGCATTGATTTATCGCTACCAAGATGCGATTTTCTTTGTACGCGCCGAGATTTGGAATGATGACGGAGTTAATCAGCTCATAAGACGTGCCCAAGTCGCGTGTGCTGCCGTCGAGAATGACAAGCACCAAATCAATCAGAGCTTTGCCGCTTGAATCGCATTCCGCCAATTTGTTGATGATATTTTTCGCGTGACGATTATCAGCCTCTTTGCCGTCACCGAGTCCGGGACTGTCCCAGAGAATTAAATTTTTCAGCGTGTACTTTTGAATATCCATAGTTTCGGGGTCGACGCCGATTCCGACTTTGGCAACGTCCGCATCGAACAGTGCGTTAATCGTCGAGCTTTTGCCCGAACCCGTCGCGCCTGTTATCATGATATTAATTTCTTGACTTTGCAGGTGCAGAATATTTTTCAGCATCTTGTTCTTGTTGACTTCGTCGAGTTTGGAGTTCAACACGTCTTGTTTCATGTTTTCAAAGATGTCTTCGCGATTTACGTCAGCCATAAAGCAACTCTCCTTAAAAATTTTTGCCGAGCGGGCAATACGAGTTATCGCATCGTGAAAATTTATCGTCGCAGTTTGCATTAACCAAACACGGGCGACAGAAATTGAAGTATCTGCATTTGTTACAAGGCGGCGAGCGACTGTCGGCGGTACGAATTTTTTTCAGCGCATAGGAGTTCTGCCAATAATCCTTCACCGAGTCGAAGTGATCAAAAATTTTCATGTGGCGGCAGGGCGAAAAAGTTCCGTCGACATTCAAAGCGCATGTGTCCAAACCTGCGCGGCAACCTCTGAAAATTCCGCTGTTGGTGTTTCCGAAAATCCAATCGCCAAGCATTGCGCGAAGTTGAGAGAAACAACGGTCGACGACAATTTCTACGTTGCCGCGATAACCGCGAATGAATCGGCAAATATTTTTCAGCTGAATTGCCGTTGGAAAAGATTTCAATTCGCCCGCTGCAGTTCGCTTGTACATCAAGATATACACCGCATTAAAATTATTCTTCTCAGCGAGTTTGACGATTTCGGGAAAATTCTCGGCGTTGTTCGACTGCATGACCCAATTAATCGCTTTGAAGAGTGTGTTCGAGTTCGCGACAAGTTTAATTGCCGCAATTGCCTCCTTGAAGCCGCCGCGTGAATTCAAATTTATTTTCTCGTTCGTGCCGTTCAGCGAAACAAATATTCCGTGAAGTCCCGCCACAAGAAAATTATTCAGTTGCATTTCGTCAAAGCCGACGCCCGAAATTGCAATGTTTGAAATAATTTTCTCCGCCGCGCAGTGTGCAATGAGTTCCGTCAAATGCGGATAAAGAATCGTTTCGCCGCCGCTAATATTCACGGCTTGCAGTCCGAGGTTTTTCGCTGCGCTCACAGTTTTTTTGGCAAGCTCAATGTCCAATTCGGCGGAACTTTTTGCGAAAGAACATTGTGGACAATTTAACGCGCACTTTTGAGTAACTTCCAAATTCATTATCAATAATTTCTCTTGCATGATTTCTTCTCCTCAAGCGTAACGACTTTGATAAAGCTCGCTGTCGAAGTTGTAACGACCGAAAACCGCCCCGAAACTTTCTTCAAGCAAGTTGCCGACAATTTCATAACTGTCCCCGAAGTTGTCTAACAAATTTCCGCGATTGTCGATTATTATGTAAGAGCGTTCCGTCGTCTGTTCGGGAATGCTATCGCCGTCGTTGCGCCTGTTGCGTTCAAGGAATTCGCTGAATTCTTCGTTGCCGATAAGCAAATTTTTGTTGGAAAAAATTTTGTTGTCGAACGGCTTAATTTTGAGAAACTTCCAACGATCTATGGAAATTTTGCGTTCAAGACCGATTAATTTTTCGCCGACGTTCAGCCGAGAGACTACCGTATTGATTTTAATTTTTATCGACGGGTTAATTTTTTCGGCGCGATTCACAACGGCAATCAATTTCTCTTCGGAAAGCGTCTTGTGGGAACCGTCGCAACAGCCGAGCGCGATTAAAATTTTTTCGTCGAAGCTGTCGATTGAAATCCCAAGCATACTCAAATCGGCAAACATTTCGTCGGGCGCAATTTTCTCGTTGAGAAGAAGGGAGCCGTTTGAGATGAGCGACAACTCGAAGCCAGAGCTTTTGGCGTAACTCAACAAGTTACTGAAATTTTTGTAGAGCATCGGTTCGCCGCCTGCAAAGTTTATCGCGGAGACCATGCCGGAAAGTTTCACGTTGTCGATAATTTTTTTCCATTGCTCAAGCGACAAATCTCTTTGTCCGTCGAAGTGCGCGAAACAATATTTGCATTTGTAATTGCAACGCTCCGTGATGTGCAGATTGACTTTCAAGCCGTTCATTTTGCAACCTCCTTAAATTTTGAGGCGATTATAGCGAGTGACGATTGAAAGTTTGTAATTGTGATTTCCGCCCTAAGCCAAGATGATTTCTTTGCGCACGTACTTTGTGTAGAGCGGAATTTTTTCAATGGTCTTGTCGAGGCGCGGATTGCGATTCCATTTTTTGAAGGCTTGAATTTCGGATTCGGATTTTCCCTTGCAAAAAAATTGATAGACGCCTTTGGAAAAATTTTGGCTGAACAGGAAGAAGCAACTGTCCTTGTCCTGCAGGAAGAAGTTGATTTTGTCATTTTTTTTCGTGACGATAATTTTGCTTTTCATTTAGATTTGCCTCCGTAAAATTTTGTCCTTACGCTTACGCAATATACACTTCCGAGCGCGATAATTTGTAATTGTGTTTTCCGATTCGCGACGATATAATTAGCGGCAAAAGTTTCGAGGAGGCAATGGCATGAAAGACTCCTACACGATTTTTAACGAGAATAGCGTAAAAGATACCGAGCTTATTTCTGATGACATTGACGCTGCCGAATTCTTGAGGAAGCCGGAAAATTTTCGCCCGTTTAATCTGGGCTTGCTTGAACTTTTAAAAAGGACACTTCCCGAATGCACAATAAAAAATGACGCCGAAGCGTCCGAGTATCTGATAAAAGCTTTGCGGGCGATCGATTCTGATATAAATCCTAAAACAATTCGTTCGTGGTTCAGCGGAGAACATCGTCCTAAAATCGAGCCGCGTAGTCGTCGGGCAATGTACGAAATTTGTTTTGCGCTTGAGTTGTCGTTTGCGGACGTGCAATGGTTTTTCCATCATGTCTACTTCGACAGAACTTTTAATTGTCACAACACCGCCGAAGTCGTATTTTATTTTGCATTCATTCACGGCTTGAATTATTCCGAAGCAAGCAAGATAATCGCCGAAGTAAATGACGCGCCCGAAAAAGAAATTCATTCCGAGAACGACGGGCAAATTTATACGCAGTTGGTTAAGAATCGTGTTTTGGAATTTGACACCGTCGACGAGCTTAAAAATTTTTTGATACAAAACAAGAGCAACTTTCATTCTTGGAACAAGACGGCTTTGAATTACATCAGAAATTTTTTCGGAGAGATTATCGGCAACGAGGAAGTGTCGCGCCAGATTTTGCAGAAAGTGAAACGCAGTATCGAGGGCAAACAACGAAATGTTTCGGACGACGAAGATGCTGAAGAAAAATTAGTGGAACTCAACGGCGCGGATGTAAATCAATTCGGATTGCTCATGCGTGAAATTCTCTTCGACGCCCGCGACAAAAATAATCCCTGCAAGTATCGTGACAAGGAAATTCGCAACAGGATAAGCGGGAAAAATATTTTCTCGCGCACGTTTGTTTTGGATAATCTCTTGTTGACGTTCACGGGGTTTGAGAAAAAATCCGACATTCCCTATGTTGTCAAGAATAATTTTCCGAGTAAGAAGATTTTATCGGACGTGCTTGACTTAACAAAAGCAACGACCTCCGAATCCTACGACGCGATAAGGAAGACACTGATTTTGTTTAACTTCTATATTTTCTGGTGCAGAATTAAACTCGATGGTGAGCCACTTGAACGGGAGGATTTATCGGAAGTTTACACGGATGAAATTACTTCTCTCCTTGAGGAATGCGGTTACGAACCGCTCTATGCGGGTAATCCTTATGACTGGTTGTTTTTATGCTCGATTAATCAAGAGGAACCTTTGAAATTTTTTCGCTCCACTGTATTAGGATTGTTAGAGGATGATTTGCATGTCATATTGGCATAAGTTACATGTATTGCATGTGGTAAGCTAAGAATGTCCACTATTATATGGAGCTTAATCTCCGATATTGACATTGGTTTGTTTATCTCAGTCAAGAGCAAAGTACGATCTGAATCAAACAATATAGCTTTACGGAAAATTATATATACTATCTTTTTTACTCGCAATCGCCTAGAATATCCTAATCGGTGTATAGTTTTTGTTGATAGAAACTTTGTAAGCAAGGTCAGCTTGAGTCATGTTGCGCAACTTGCGGAAATAAGCAATCCGAAGCCCGATGTATTGAATTTCCGCTAAGCAATCGTCAATTTTTCCATACGTTCACCTCAAAAATATTCTAGCATAAAAGCAATAAAAGAATGTGTACCACTTAGGTTGATTTTTTACCAGAATAGATACACCAAAAAAAGACCAACACAACGTCGGTCTCTTTTTTTATTTGGCAGAAGTGAATTTAATTTTAAATAGCTATTTACATAAATATAAGATAAGTATAAAGATTTTCTATGTGGTATAAAGGTATAGCAGTAGCACTTACTATAAGGGACGTATAGCAATAGGATAACTGATAGATACCAACAACTGATGATATATCAACCACTAAAGAACTATATAATATACAAGCCCTATACCAGATATATAGTGTATATTTCAAGCAGGAGGGATTTATATGGCTGAAAAGCAAGGTAAGTTGTGTCAAATCAACGCCAGACTCACTGAAGAAGATAGGAAGATGATTCAAGACAAAGCTAAGGAAGCAAATCTCAGTGTCAGCGATTTTATCCGCACAGCGGCGGCAAAGGTAACTATCAATCGGATTTACAACGGCGGCGAGATTGTTCAAGAACTGCAATCTTGTCACAACGACATGCGTAACTATAACAACAACATCTCCCGAAAACTAGACACCCTAAGCAAGCTTATAGAGCAGAACTCGGAGCTGTTAAAGGCACACCCAGTCTCCACTTCCCCAGAGTTCAAGGAAACCTTTTCCCTACAGAAAGCGAAGATGAATACGCTTATACTTCATTTGCTTGATAAGCAAAAGGATCACGAACTTGAAGTTGAAGCGCGACTGCACAATATTTATGAAGGACTAAGGTGATGCAAATGGCAGTTTTTAAAATCGTACCCGTCGGCGAGAATCATAGCTTAAAGGCGAAGTTGAACTACATTCTAAATCCGGCATCAACTTCGTCAGAGCTGGTCTTTACAAATTTCCTCTCGGCAACTGAACCCTACGACGAAATGATACTCGTAAAAAGGTGTTACCAATCGCAAAAAAATGAAACCTTACTGTACAGGCAGTTTATGGAGTTTATACTTTCGCTCAACGATTTTGAGTCGGAGCGGCTTGACGATTTCTATAGTTGTGTCCAAGAAGTCATGGATTTGATTTCTACTCTGGACGGCGGAGCTTACCAGATTATCGGAGCGATTCACACGAACACAGACAACTTGCACGCGCACATGGTGCTTAACAATATCAATATGCAAAACGGCAAGCGATTCGCACTACCTCGCGACGAGCTAAGAAATTTGAAGCTCAAGATTAACGACATCCTCAACAAGCATGATTTTGAGAAAATCGAAATGCATAGCTTAGAGCGTGTTGACTCAGCTTGAGCTGAATTTTTTTTTGTGGCTAAAAATGATGAGCAGTGACGGAAAGTCTTTCGCAAAAATTGAAAAGCAACAGTACATATGAGTAAAAAGGAGGAATGATAGCAAATGGGACAGGAATTTTTGAACGCCAAGCAGGTCGCCGCCGAATTCTTCAATGGCGAGTGCAATTACATGAAAGTTTTGCGGCTCACTCGGCAAGGCGTTATACCCGCCAAGAAGTTTGGCAAATCTTATCTGTTCAAAAGAAGTGAGCTTGAAAAATGGGCGGCAGATAATTTCAGTCGTCCTGCCGTTTCCGACATTAAATTGAAAGGTAGTGATTCTCGATGAAACGTGGTCTTTATGCAGTGTACGGCTCTAATGCCGCCGCAATCTTCACGTCGTGGCAACTCGTGCTGGAGAACAAACACAAATTTTTCGGCTTTAAAAACAAGAAGTGTAAGAACGCCGAAGAAGCTGCCGATTACATTGCTCGCAACTTGGCTTTCGACTACGAGGTCATAGACTTCGAGCGCGTCAACAAGTCATTGCTCATCAGCAACATTGATTCGATATTTTCCATTTCGGAACTCAAGAAGTAATGTCTAATGACAGTTAATAAAAACATTCCCTGCTAAACGCAGGGAAGTTCTTTCCTCAATAGGTAGTGTAAAATGGATTGTGTAAGTAAGAGAGCACAATCCATTTTTTTGAT
>CAMJKR010000026.1 GCA_946406415.1 uncultured Selenomonadales bacterium
GCATAAGGCGGCGGCTCAAAAAGTTTCAGCGGCAGGCTTAACATTTCAGCTCGTCGACGAAAAGCACACGACCGAAGAGGCGCGGCGCGAGTATTGGAAAAAAAATCCTCCGCGCGGTTGGCGGAAGTTTTTGCCGACTTCAATGCAAGTTCCGCCCGAACCTGTCGACGCCATTGTTGCAGAGATTTTAGTTAGGAGATTCTTGAAAAATTGTACAAATTTATAACGGAGCTATAACCATTTGGCAATTTCATTCTATCACCACGTTCAAAAATAAATCCCTCTGCACAGAGGGATTTTATTTTGCTACTTCTTTCAAGGAATTTTTTGTCAACTACTCCACGAGGGGAATTTGGTTTTACCGATAAAAATTTTTGTATCATACTTGCGAGAAAAAAGCAAGGAAGAAATTGCCGCCTTCCAAACTTCCGGCGGCAAATTTTCGGTGACATTCTTGCTTCTTTAATTTCGAAATGAAAAGGCGACTGTTAAAATGCTTTATATCGACTTAGGTTACGCCGTCTGGAACCTACAAAGCTAGTTATTATACAGTGTTTTGGAGAAAAATTTTTAAAGGGAAAATAATTTCGTCGCCCGCCGCATTAGTGAAAGTATCAGCTTCTACGGAAAAAACTTCGCTTAAAATCTGCGCGGACAAAATTTTTTTCGGTTCACCCGATGCGAAAATTTTTTTATCCTTAATAATCAGAACATCATCACTGTAAAGGCGGGCGTGATTTATATCGTGCAAGACCATTATAATCGTCGTGGAAAATTTTTTGTTCACGTCGGCAATAATGTCCATAACTTCAAGCTGATGAGAAATGTCAAGATAAGTTGTCGGCTCGTCGAGGAGTAAAATTTTCGGGCGTTGAGCCAAAGTCATAGCCAACCAGGCGCGTTGACGTTCGCCGCCAGATAAAGATATTACTTGCCGATTTTCAAAGTCCGTGAGCTTTGTAAGTTCAAGGGCGTTTTTTATTGCCGCTGAATCCTCTGATGATTCGCCGCTGAAAAATTTTCTGTGAGGAAATCGTCCGAACGAAACTAATTGCCGAACGGTCGTATCTTGCGGGGCGTCGCGTTCCTGCGGAAGGATTGCCATTACTCGCGCCAAATTTTTTCTGCCAATGTCGCGAATATTTTTCCCGTCAAGCAAAACATTTCCCAAAAATTTTTCGTTAAGCAAACACAAAACTTTTAAGAGTGTCGACTTGCCCGCACCGTTCGGACCGATAATCGCCGTTCGTTTGCCCGATTTAAATTTATAACTTACGTCGTGCAAAATTTCTTTGCCTCCGAGTTTTACGGAAATATTTTTAATCGTCAAGTTCATAATTCGCGCCTCAACAAATACAAAAAGAACGGTGCGCCGAGCATCGCCATTAAAATTCCGACGGGCAATTCAGTTGGTGCAAAAATCGTTCGGGCAAATGTGTCGCTTATCGTGACGACTGCCGCCCCCAACATTGCCGCGCCAGGCAACAAAATTTTATAATCCGAGCCGAGAATTAATCGTGCCGTATGTGGAACAATTAATCCTACGAAACCTAACAATCCGACGACACAAACAGCCGACGCCGCCAATAATGCCGCGATTACCGTTAAAATCGTTCGCACGAGATTGACGCGCAAGCCCAGCCCCGTTGCTACCTCGTCGCCCAGTTGCAAAACGTTCATGTGCCGCGCAGATAAAAAAGTTGCCAGCGTCCCTGCGATTGAATACGGCAATAAAATTTCGACGTGTTGCCAACTTCGCGCCGATAAGCCGCCGACCATCCACAATAACGCGCCGTGAACTTTGTCCGAATAAAAAATTAGCAACGCCGAAATGCCCGCTCCTAAAAATGCACTCACTGCCACGCCCGCCAAAATTACGCGAATCGGGCGAATGCCGTCTTTCCACGCCAAAAGATATATCAGCGACGCCGCCAACATTGCTCCGATAAATGCCGCCGGTGTAACCAATGCGCCCGCGTCGCCGAAAATCATCATTACGAAAATTCCAAACAAGCCCGCGCCCGATGATATTCCGATTATGTGCGGGTCAGCCAACGGATTTTTCATTACGGCTTGCAAAATTGCTCCCGACAATGACAAGTTCACGCCAACCAACATTGCTACGATTGTTCGCGGTAGACGAATGTTTTCTAAAATTTGCCGCTTAGTTTCGTCGAGTGGAACTTGTCCGATTATCTGCGCGGAAGTTATTTCTACTGAACCGTTCATTAAGCTTAAGAAAAATCCCGCGACTGCTACTAAGCCTATCAAAAAAATTTTTATCATACGAAGTGATTTAGCATTGCGCCGACCGAATCAAAAATTTCCGTCGCCTCGCGCTTAACGAAATCTTTAGCCGTCGCGACCGTGTAACCGCCAAAATGTTTTATCATCGGCAAATCGTTCGACTCGTCGCCGATAACATAGGCTTTTGCTTCCCAGTTCATAACTTGCAACAAATTTTCTACACCACGTGCTTTGTTTATGCCCGCTGTCACAATGTCGACGCTGTGAGTATTTTTTTGCGCGTAAATCACGTCGCCGAATTTTTTATTTAAAGCCTCTGCCGCCGCCTTAGCCGCATCCGGACTTTCAAAATCCAATGCCAGCTGATTTATTTTTGGTAGCGTCGAAATCTGCGCGGCATCGATTATTTCAAGCGGAAATCTCCAGCGATTTTGTTCGCGAATCACCCACGAATTTTCTTTGACGTTCGCACAATAAATTTTGTCAGCCGCCTCAAATGCAAAGTGCATACTCTTCGCCGCTAATGGCTCGTTTAATATCGCAATCAAAATTTCTTTCTGCAACTCGGTATCGAAAATAATTTGTCCGTCGCCGTCGTGAATTATCGCGCCGTTTTCGCATATCGCAAAGTCAATCGCCAAATTAAATTCTTTCAGATGTGGAATTAACATTACATAAGCGCGACCCGTCACAATGCCGAATTTGTTT
Source organism: uncultured Selenomonadales bacterium (assembly GCA_946406415.1). Taxonomy (GTDB): domain Bacteria; phylum Bacillota; class Negativicutes; order Selenomonadales; family Selenomonadaceae; genus Quinella. The sequence goes on from CAMJKR010000026.1 coordinate 2,956, forward strand.
TTTGCCGCTTGCCAATTTTTTATCGCCGCTAAATCTTCCGCCGAAATATTCCAGTTCCTAAATAAAGTTCCGTCAAAATCGCTCGCCGCTACTTTAAAACTCATAAATTGCCGCCTCCGTCGCCCGCAAATAATTTTTCTCGTCAGCGTAGTTGCCCAAAATTTTTTTAGCTCCGTCGAAAATTTTATCGGGCAGATTTACTTTATGCGTAGTGAAATTTACAATCGTCATAAATTTTTTCCCGCCTAAACTCCGCGTAAAAATATAAAGCTCTTCATTCTTCGGATAAAGCTCGGCATAATCGCCGCCAATCAAAACGTCGCTCGAATTCCTCAACGTGCTCAACTTGCGATAAAAATTCAACACAGAATTAGCGTCGTGCTCTTCGACTTCCACGTTGCAAGCGGCAAAATCTTTGTGAACCGGCAACCACGCCTTGCCCGTCGTAAAGCCCGAATTTTTATCAGAATTCCATTGCATAGGCGTCCGCGCATTGTCCCGACTAAATTTCTGCACAAAGCGCATTGCCTCTTTATCGCTTAAGCCGTCTGAACGCGCCAAATTATACGCGCCGTGCGAGGAAATATCATCGTAGTCGTCAATCGAATCAAATTGCGTGTTCGTAAAGCCAAGCTCCTCGCCTTGATAAATAAACGGCGTCCCGCGCAGAGTAAACAAAATTATTGCCAAAGCTTTTGCCGCCAAAATTTTATCCGAACCGTGCGGGAAAAAATTATTAACCGAGCGCGGCTTGTCGTGATTTTCAAAGTAAATCGGATACCAACTGTCTTTTGTCGCCGCTTGACTGTCACTTAACGCCTTTTTTAATTCGCTAAGCTTAATCGGCTTGGAACGGTGCCAAACTTCATCGCCGTTGTTAAACATAACATTAACGTGGCTGAACTCGAACAGCATATTAAAAACGCCGTCCTTGCCAACCCAATATTTTAACTCTTCGGGCTTAACGCTATTCGCCTCGCCAACTGTAAAAATATCGTGCCCGTCAAAAACTTCGCGTTTAAGTTCGTGCAGAAAATCTAAAATGCCGTCGGTGTTGGCTATCATGTTGTGAACGGCGCAAGTTCCGTCGAGCGCGTCGGGTGTGCCGTCAACAAAAGTTTTCGGCTTCTTAATGTAAACAATCGCATCAACACGAAAACCGCCAACGCCTTTATCCAACCAGAAATTTGCCGCGTCGTAGAGTGCCCGTCGAACGTCGGGATTTTCCCAATTCAAATCGGGCTGTTGCGTCGCGAATGTGTGCAGATAATATTGTTGACGCTCTTCGCACCACTGCCACGCACTACCGCCAAATATCCCGCGCCAATTAGTTTTTTCGTCGCGCCAAATATACCAATCGGCTTTGGGATTATTGCGGCTCGATTTTGATTCCAAAAACCACGCGTGTTTATCCGACGTGTGATTGAAAACCAAATCCATTACAATTTTAATGTCGCGTGCCTTAGCCTCAGCAATCAATTCGTCAAAATCTTCCATAGTTCCAAAACGCGGGTCAATCGCCGTGTAGTCGGCAATGTCGTATCCGTTATCAACCATCGGAGAAACGTAAATCGGCGTCAACCAAATCGCGCTCACACCTAAACTTTTTATGTAGTCAAGCTTTTGAGTAATGCCGCGCAAATCGCCCGTGCCTTTGCCCGTCGTGTCAAGAAAACTTTTCGGGTAAATTTGATAGACGGGTTTTTTCTGCCACCATTTAAAATTTTCCGCGCCGAATACGATATTAGGATAAAAATAAGTCGCCGCCGTCAATGCAATCGCCCCTTTAATAAACGTCCTTCGATTCATAAAAATTCCTCCCTTGCAAAAGATTTTACTGCATTTGATTTTTCTTGACAATCATTTTTGACAGGCGAAAAGCTTTTTGCTATTATCGCCCAAATAAGGAGGAGATATATTTGAACAAAACAATCGCAGTCGCCGGTTTAGGTTACGTCGGACTTTCTATGGCGACATTGCTCGCGCAGAAAAACCACGTGCTCGCCGTTGACGTGTCTAAAGAAAAAGTCGACATGGTAAACAATCGCAAATCGCCTATTCGTGACGAATACATTGAGAAATTTTTTGCCGAACGCGAACTTGACCTTAAAGCCACAACTGATTCTAAGGCGGCTTATGCGGCGGCTGATTTCGTTATAATAGCCGTGCCCACTAACTACGATCCTAAGAAAAATTTTTTCGATACAACTTTTGTACGCTCTGTTATCGAGGAAGTTTTGAACAGCGGCTCGCAAGCTTACATGGTTATAAAAAGTACAATTCCCGTCGGCTTTGTTAAATCCATGCGCGAAAAATATTCTACGGATAAAATTTTGTTTAGTCCGGAATTTTTGCGCGAATCCAAAGCCCTCTATGATAATCTTTATCCGTCGCGAATTATTGTTGGAGCTAATCTTGACGACGCCGAGCAGGTTAAAGCCGCCAATGAATTCGCTAAGCTGTTGCAGGAAGGCGCGGAGAAAAAAGATATTCCAACGCTGATTATGGGTACAACTGAGGCGGAGGCGGTTAAACTTTTCGCCAACACGTATCTTGCGTTGCGCGTCGCTTACTTCAACGAGCTGGACACTTACGCCGAAGTCAAAAACCGCAACGCGCAAGATATTATTATGGGTGTCTGCCTCGACCCGCGAATTGGCGACCAATACAATAATCCTTCGTTCGGCTACGGCGGCTACTGCTTGCCTAAAGATACTAAGCAACTTTTAGCGAACTATCAGGACGTTCCGGAAAATTTAATTGAGGCAATCGTCAACAGCAACCGCACCCGTAAAGATTTTATCGCCTCGCGTGTCTTAGAAATTTCCGGTACATATGCTGACGGCTTAGACTTTTCCGTTGAGCGCGAAAATGAAATTATCGTTGGCGTGTGGCGGCTTGCTATGAAAACCGGTAGCGATAATTTCCGCCAATCGTCGATTCAAGGTATCATGAAGCGAATCAAGGCAAAAAGTGTAACCGTTATCGTTTATGAACCTTCGTTGCCTGACGGCTCAACTTTCTTTGGTAGCCGCGTCGTAAATGATGTTGCAGAGTTCAAACGCCTAAGCCGTTGCATTATCGCCAATCGCTACGAAAGCGCACTTGATGACGTTAAGGATAAAGTTTATACGCGAGACCTTTTCAAGAGAGATTAAAAAAATTTTCCGCCGCGCAGATAAATTTGCAGTGGCGGATTTTTTTTGCTACTATAAGAAAAATTTTTGACGCGGCAATAACGTTAAAAATTTTTGTGACGTCAATCGCGTCCATTGGATGCAACGTCACGTTGCTTTTTGCTATTATAGAAAAAATTTTTGCAGGGAGTGATAAATTTGTTTGGATTTTTGAAAGGAATTACTAAAAGATTTTTGGGCGACAACAACGACAAGGAAATTAAACGTCTGCAACAGACAGTCGATAAAATCAACGCGCTGGAGTCGGGATTTCAAAACTACACCGACGATAAATTGAGCGGCTCGACAGAAAAATTTCGCGAACGACTTCAAGCGGGCGAAACTTTGGAAGATATTTTGCCGGAAGCCTTTGCAGTTTGTAGGGAAGCATCGCGGCGCGTTTTGGGAATGCGGCATTTCGACGTTCAATTAATGGGCGGCATGTGTTTGCACGAAGGCAAAATCGCTGAAATGAAAACCGGCGAGGGCAAAACTTTGGTGGCGACATTGCCGGTTTATTTGAACGCGCTGGAAGGTAAAGGCGTCCACATGGTCACGGTTAACGATTATCTTGCCCGCCGTGATAGCGAGTGGATGGGACAACTTTACAACTTTTTGGGCTTGAGTGTCGGCTTGATTCTGCACGACATGGATTTTCCCGAACGCAAGCACGCTTACAGTTGCGACGTGACGTTTGGAACTAACAACGAATTCGGCTTTGACTATCTGCGCGACAACATGGTTATTCAAGAGGAGCAAATGGTTCAGCGTCCGTTGCATTATGCGATTGTCGACGAGGTTGACTCGATTTTAATTGACGAGGCACGCACGCCGCTGATTATTTCCGGTCCAGGCGCGAAGTCAACGGAAATGTATGCAGTAATGGCGCGAGCCGTTGCCACCTTAAAAGAGGGCGAAGATTACAAAGTCGACGAGAAACAAAAAACGGTTGCGCCGAGTGATGAAGTCGTTCCGAAGATTGAAAAGTTTTTAGGGATTCAAAATCTCTACGCACCCGAAAATATCGAACTAAGCCATTGCTTTACGGCGGCACTTAGGGCTAAGGCTCTCATGAAACGCGACCGCGATTATGTTGTACGCGACGGGGAAATTGTAATCGTCGACGAATTCACGGGGCGATTGATGACGGGGCGCAGATATTCCGACGGACTTCACCAAGCGATTGAGGCTAAAGAAAACGTCAAAATTCAGCGCGAATCACAGACGTTAGCGACAATAACTTTCCAAAATTATTTCCGCATGTACGATAAACTTGCGGGTATGACTGGTACCGCCAAAACTGAGGAAGATGAATTTTTAAAGATTTATAAATTGCCGGTTGTCGTCATTCCTACGAATATGCCCGTTCGCCGCGTTGACCACCCCGATGTTGTCTATAAAAATAAACGCGCCAAATATCGCGCCGTCACCAATGAAGTTGAGCGCGTCCACACGAAAGGGCAACCCGTTCTAATCGGCACCACGTCGATTGAGCAATCGGAAGAATTGAGCGGCTATCTTAAAAAGCGCGGTATACCTCACAGCGTTTTAAATGCAAAGTTCCACGAGAAAGAAGCGCAAATCGTTGCAGACGCGGGGCAAAAAGGCGTTGTGACAATCGCGACAAATATGGCTGGGCGCGGCACCGATATTAAATTAGGCGAGGGCGTTCCGGAATTGGGCGGGCTGTTCATAATCGGCACGGAGCGGCACGAATCGCGGCGAATAGATAATCAGTTGCGCGGGCGTTCAGGGCGTCAAGGCGACCCCGGCGAGTCGAGATTTTATATTTCGTTGGAAGATGATTTAATGCGGTTGTTCGCGTCGGAAAATATCGCAAAAGTTATGGACAAGCTCGGCATGGAAGAGGACGAGCCGATTGAGCACACGCTAATAACGCGGTCGATTGAACACGCGCAGAAAAAAGTTGAGGCGCGGAACTTTGATATACGCAAGCATGTTTTGGAATATGATGACGTAATGAATCAACAACGCGAGATAATGTACGGCGAGCGGCGGAAAATTCTGCGCGGGGAAAATTTGCGGGATAATATTCGCGGCATGGTCAACCACATAATCAAGCAGGAAATGAATCAGTACGCAAACGAAAAACTTTATCCGGAAGAGTGGCAACTTGACGAGCTAGTTAAGGACGCGGAAAAAATTTTTGCGCCGGTTGGAGTATTAAAAGTTTCGGAGCTTGAGAAATTGAGCCGCGACGAACTCAAGGAGCATTTGGAAAAATTAGCAGAGGACACTTACAAACAGCGCGAGGCGGCGTTCACGGAAACTGTTATGCGCGAGCTGGAAAAAGTCGTTATGCTTAGAATTGTCGATAACAAATGGATGGAGCACCTCGACCATATGGACATGTTGCGCGAGGGAATAAACTTGCGGGCATATGGACAACGTGCGCCGCTCGTTGAATACAAAATCGAGGCGTTGGCAATGTTCGAGGAAATGGAAGGCGCAATTCAAGACCAAATCGCGACGACAATGTATCACGTGGCAATAGTTCAGCAACAAGCCCCGCCGACTTCAGAAGAGGACGAGGAAGAAACGCCGCCCGAACCTACCGCAAAAGAAATTCGCGAGGCTGAATCAGTTGTGCGCCGCGAGCAAGCTAAAGTTGAAGACAGATTGCAAACAGCGCGAGCCTCACACGGCGACGAAGTTTCCCCCGCTGAAAGTCAAAAACGCGCTAAGACTGCCGACGGTAAAAAAATAGGGCGCAATGACCCTTGTCCGTGCGGCTCCGGTAAAAAGTATAAAAACTGTTGTGGCAGAAATAAATAGTTTCTAAAGTTTAATGCCCAAATCCCACGAGGCAGGCCAGTACCTTTCTGCAATGTCGAGAATTGGCGGAACCAGTTCTTCGACATTTTTTATTTTGTTAAGTCGCCACTCGTCGCCGCGCCTGTCAAACTCCAAAACAAAATTCAGCGTGTCAATCATTCGTCCGTAGCTTGAATTGTCGCCGACCATTTTAACTGCAAGCGTTGCTTTATCGTCCGAAATTTTTTCTTCGCCGAAATCTGCACGGACGGCTTTAAGTAATCTATCAAGTTCAGCGGCAAGAAATTTTATCGGCGTCGAGGAAAAACTTTTAGCGTCTTTAAAGCTCCCGTCGAAGTAAGCGGCAATAACTTTGTTAATCAAGCCCAAATGCACGCCGCGAAATTTTTCGTTATAGATACGCAAAATTCTTGAGCCAAATTTAAAAAATAAATCTTTAGGATAAAGCTCGTGGAACTTGGAACAATTTTTGGCGAGGACGTCGGTCGTCTCGTCATAGGCAACGTCCATCAAAGTTTGCAAGTCGACGCGCTCAAAAAATTTTTTGTCGCGATTATTTATCGCCGCCAAAATTATTTTCAATTCGTCTTGTGCTGTGCTCAAAGTAATCATCTCCTACCAATCCTAAGACGCGGCGCACTTCAGTTAACGTTGTTAAACCGGCGCGGATTTTTTCTAAGGCGTCGTCGGCTAAAGTTTGCAAACCAGTTTCAAGCGCAACGGTTCTTATCTCGTCGAGGTCGCGGCTGTTCAGAATTAACGAACGTAAATTTTTATCGACGCGCAAAATTTCATGCAGGGCAATTCGCCCGCTATAACCTGTGCCACGACAATTTTCACAACCGACCGCCTCAAAAGTCCCGTCCGATAAAATTTTCTTGCAATGCGGACAAAGCCTCCTAACAAGCCGTTGAGCTACTACGCCGTTAAGCGTCGCCGCCAAAAGATACGGTTCAACGCCCATTTCCAACATACGAAAAACCGCACTGCACGAGTCGTTAGCGTGAAGCGTCGTAAAAATTAAATGACCCGTGAGCGCGGCGCGTATTGCAATTTTGGAAGTGTCAGCGTCGCGAGCCTCCCCGACCATTAAAACGTTACAATCCATGCGCAACATCGCCCGCAAGCCCGCCGCAAATGTCAAGCCAGTTTTTTCGTTAACTTGCACTTGGCTGATTCCTTCGACGTGCTGTTCAATCGGATCTTCCAACGTCATAATTGAGCGCGTCGGTTGGTTGAGTTCACGCAATGCGGCGTAAAGCGTCGTCGACTTCCCAGAGTTCATCGGACCGGTTAAAATTATCATGCCAGCCGCCGAATCTATCATCTGCCGAAAAATTTTCTCGTTAGCCGCCGTGAAGCCCAAATCTTTTAAGTTGTGCAATTCAAGCGTTGAATCAAGCAATCTTATCGTTAAACTTTCCGCGCCAAATGACGGCATACTTGCCACGCGCATTTCCACGTTACCAAATTGTATTGCGCCGTCCAATGGTAAAAATGCGGCGGTCGTGTCCATGCGTGCCAAAATTTTTATTCGGGCAGTCAGCGCGTCAGCTAAATGCAATGGCAACGGCTGATGAAGTTCCTGTAGTTGCCCGTCAATTCGATAGCGCACGCGCAAAGATTTTTCAAACGGCTCAATATGTAAGTCGGACGCCCGCATTTTTATTGCAAAGTTAAAAAGCAAGTCAACAAGCTCGACAATCGCCCGCGACGAATTCCCCGCGAAATTATGCCGCTCCCTGTGAATTAGCCGCCGTAATTGCTCGTCAAAGTCATTCATTTTTGGTAGAGGATTTTTTCAAGGGTTTTAGTCATAATTTCCATGTCGGGAGCTTGTCCCGTGTAAAGCCGAAATGCTTCCTGTCCTTGCAAAAGTAGCATTGACAGCCCGTTTAGCGTCGGATAACCGAGTTCCTTTGCAGTCTTTAAAAGTTTTGTTTCGACGGGATTATAAACTATATCGTAGACGAGTGCGCCCTCCGGCAAAAGTTTCAAGTCAACCGGCGGCATGTCGTCGACTTCTGGGAACATGCCAAGCGGCGTCGTGTTTATTAAAATATCTGCTGTCTGTAGCATTTCTTTAAATTCGTCTGAATGCCAATCAAAGCCCTCAACTTGTCCGTGCGGTAAAAAGTCATTGGCTAAAGAATTTGCCTTTTGCGGATTGCGTGCGCCGATTGTGATACATTCCGCCCGACGCTTGCACAAGCCCCATAAAATCGCACGAGCCGCCCCGCCCGCGCCCAAAACTACCGCGTGACAATCTTCCGGCATAAAATTCGCCTCAGCCAATGCCGCCAAAAATCCTACCACATCTGTATTATAGCCCGTCAACATGCCGCCATCGTTTACAACCGTATTCACCGCGCCGATAACTAATGCGTCAGCGTCAACGGCGTCAAGATATTGCATTATCGTTGACTTGTGCGGGATTGTAACGTTCACGCCGCGAAAATCTAAGCCCTTTATCGCCTCGACTGCCATAAACAATTTGCCCGCGTGTACCGGCAATAAAATATAGTTATAATTTACAAAACCCGCCGCCTTGAATGTTGCCTTGTACATTTGCGGCGATAACGAATGTCCAACCGGATAACCCATAATCCCAAAATTTTTTATCTCTAAAGATTGCATTTGCAAAACTCCTTTCGTTAAGCGGCGTCATTTTATCACGCGACGCAATACTAAGCAACACAGCGGAATTAACCACAAATACCACGCCGCCAAGATTGAAATTTTCGGCGCGGCAATGGGCATTAAAACTATCACGCTGGCTATCGACCAGGGAATCATCGGAGAAATTATTACGGCTGAATTTTCGATTTGTATTGCGAAAACTTCTGCGCGGCGTTCGACTTTTTTGCAAAGCTGGTGCGTCAACATTATTGCAAGCGTTTGATTGCAAGCTATCATGCTCGTGATAATCGACGCAACTAAAACGCTCACGAACGGCGAAAATTTTTTCCCAATGCTAATCATCAAACTTTGCAGACGATTTAAAAAGCCCGTCGCTTGAAAAATGCCCGCGTAACAACTCGACAAGCAGACGATTGCCACGACATTTGCCATTGAAATTATTCCGCCGCCGCTCATAATTTCAGCAAGCACTTTATCTGACGGATAATAGCCCAGCACAGCAATTTTTATCAACTCAACGGCTTCCATACCTTGAATCAATATCGCAACTGCCGCGCAGGCTAAAATACTTGCAGTCATCATCAGCTGAACTTTTAATTTGAACAGCGACAACACGACGATTAATATTGCCGGAATCAAAACGATAAAATTTATCTCGAACGAACGCGCAAAAATTTCTTTTGCGTTGATGATTGGTGCTCCGTCAGCAGTGAAAAATTTTCCAGCGACTAAATAAAGCACGCTCGCCAAAATCAACGGGACGATTGAAGTTTTTATCATGCCGACAATATTTTTAAAAATGTCCGTGCCGGTCAGCGTCGCCACAAGTAGCGCACTCGTTGACATTGGCGAACATCTATCACCCAAATAACAACCCGATAAAATCGCGCCGCCTGTCAGCCAAATTGATACGTCTAAACTTTCAGCTATTGCCGCGCAGATTGTGCCCATTGTCGCCGCCGTCCCAAATGCCGTGCCCGTTAAAGTTGAGATTAGTCCGCAAAGCCAAAACGACATCAAAAAAATTATCGCGGGCGAAAAAAAATCTACCGTGTAAAAAATTACTGCGGGAATGACGCCCGCCGCTCGCCAATACGCCGTAACTATTCCAATCAGCACAAGCGTTATCAAAATTGACTTAATCGGCTTGACACCCGCAATCCACATGTCGAAAATTTTTCGCGGCGAATGTCCGATTTCTGCGGCGTAAAAAGAAAAAATTCCCAGCCCGAAAATCAGCGCGACTAAAATCGACCCGTCCGATAATATACACGCCAACAACGCAGCGGAAAATATTCCGAGTAAAATTATTTCTGTCATGCTCAATCCTCCCGAAAAAATTTTAGCATAATCGTCAAGCTTATGGTAAAATCTGCGCGGGAGGTTTTAATATGAAGTACAAACTTTTGGCAGTTGATATGGACGGCACAGTTTTAAATTCGCAAAAAAAAATTTCGTCGCGAACTAAATCTGCACTCGATGAATTGATGAGGCGCGGAATTTACGTTGTAGTTAGCACGGGACGCAACCTCGCTGAACTGACAGATTATCGCGACGATTTTAAGGCTATGAATTACGGCATTGTCATAAGCGGCGGCATGATTTACGATTTTTTTAAGGATAAGCCCGTTAAAGTTCACGCCGTCGACGAGCCGACGATTTTAAAGCTGATTGACTTTGGACTTGAGACGCGGGCGATGATTCATTTGCACACGGTACATAAATCTATTGCTCGCGAAGCGGATATTCAAAATATGGCGGCGTTCGGCATGGGCGTTTATCAAGGCATGTTCGATAGAATTTGCGCACGTTGCGATGACTGCAAGGAATATGTCCACGCTCACCCCGGCGAAGTCATCAAGGTTAATCTTTATCACCGCGATAAAAAATCACGCGACAAAAATTTTGAACGCATTAAACCTTTGAACTTGTCGATTTCCTACGCGGAAGCTTTCAACTTAGAAATGTCGCCGGCAAATGTAACTAAGGCGTCGGGGCTTGTCGAGCTGTGCGACTTTTTGAATATCGACGTTGCAGAGACGGTTGCAATGGGCGACGCCGATAACGATAAAGAAATTTTGCAAACGGCAGGGCTTTCTGTGGCTATGGGCAATGCCTCCGACGAAATTAAAAATCTTGCCGACTTCGTGACGCTTGATAGCGATAATGACGGTGTTGCTGTTGCCATTGAAAAATTTTTCTTATAAACGTCAAAAAATCCGCCGCTAATTTCGAGTGACGGATTTTTTTATACCTTCAAGATATTGTTGCAATCGTATTCGGCAATGTGTTCGTC
>CAMJKR010000027.1 GCA_946406415.1 uncultured Selenomonadales bacterium
TACTGCAACTCTTACGGCTTGACGCCCGCGCAGGCGCAAGAAATTTATATCGCCGTTCACGCTCGCGACGTCTACGACGACCTTATAGACGTCCGCGCTATGATTGAAAACTTCCAAAAGATTAATAGCGTCGAAACCGACGGCTCCGAAGACGATACCGACGACCAAAACGACGTTTTCAAACTCCTGCCCGCTATTGAAACCCTCAACGACGTCGACACCAACCAGACCAAAGACGAAATGAAAGCCGCCGCCGACCAAATGGGGCTTATGCAACTCAACAGAAAAATCGCCGACCTTGAGGAACAACTTGTTGACAATCGCCTTGCCGCCACCGCCGTTCTTAACGAAATCACCGACGACACCACGCTTGCAGAGCAAAAAGATATTGAACGCCGTTATTTTGAGCACGCGTCTATTAGCGACAAGCTTATTGACGAAAAGGCAATTTACACCGCCGCTAAATCTACCCGCTTGTCCCAAATCGCCGCGATTAAAAACCTTATGCGCAAAAACGAAACTCCGACGGTTGCACAAGTCAAAATCGCTCAACCCCAAGACGAATTCTCTATCGAGCTTGCTAAACTTAAAGCCGCCGCTGACGAAGCAAACGCCGAAGATAGAAAAGCTCGCGACGCCGAAGTCGAAGCCTATAACACTTGGCAAGCCGCTAAACAAAAAGTTGACGAAACATCTGGGAAATATCGCGCCGCGATTGTAGCTTACAAAAGTTTTGGCGAAAATAAAGCTAAAGCTATGCGCGACCGTCTTTTGACCGATGATATCGCGAAGGGAATCACCATCATCAATCAGCAGGGCGAAGTCACTAAAGAAATTATCAGCCAAATTTGGATTAGTTTTTGGGAGGGCAAATTTAAAATCAGCGCAAGCTGGAATAAATACGGTACTTACGACACTCCCGCGCAGGTTGAAACCGTTATCCATATGCTCAAAGCGGCTATCGCTCGCGGTGACGAAGAATTCACATTCCCGACTGTCGACGAATTGAATACACCGCCCGAAATGCCGCCCTACGCCCCAAAATCGCCCGATATAACTGCAGAGGGTAATTTACCTTTCAATGACCAAAACACGCCTAAAACCGCCTATAACGCCCAAATTGCCCAAGTCAACAAAAACGCGCCTGTTAATTGGAGCGTATCTTTCGACACCGATAAAAATAATTTCCCCGTCAAATTCAAGGACAAAACTATAACTACACTCGATAGCCTTGCCCTAACTAAATTCTTGACGCCGGAACTTTTCTTTGAACAATTCAAGCCACTTGTCGATAAAAACTATTCGCCTAAACAACAATTTATCGACGACCGCCGAAAAGAACTCGACGCGCTTTTGGACATGCGCAAGCTTATCACCGACGACGCCGAAAGGCTCAAATCTATCGACGATATGATTGACGATATCAAACGTGACCTTCTCGAAATTGCCCTTGAGTAAAAAACAACGGCTCTTAGCCGTCAAATATAAAATTCATAACAATTATCCTTTCAACTACGGCGGGAAAATACCTGCCGTTTATTTTTTGCTCATAACGTTTAGCCATGCCGCTAAAGCCTCCTCGCCTTGCGACACGCTATTATTCTTATCCTCGAAATAAAGTTTATATGCGTCCAATATGGCGTCGCAAGCGTCTATCCTATTCGTCTGCTTGACCTTATCTATTTTTACCTCTCCAAAAGAATTCGGCGCATTTAATATCGCATTTAGCATTGACCAAGTAAGCAGCGCATTTTTCCTGTCATAACGAATCAAGCCCGCCTCTACCGACTGCCTAAAATCTATCGTTACGTCATTGAGACTTCGCGCTGATTGTGATATTTCCGTCAAGTCACAAGGCAATATTTCTTCTAACTGCGCCAATATCCCCGCGATATTATGCGCGTCATAACCTACACCAATAATTTTCAAGTTATACTCGGCGATTAAATCCCGCAACGTAGCGATAATATTTTGGTAATCAGTCTTGATACCATACATTCCGCTTGTAAGAATCAAAATTCCACTCGTCGCCCAAAGTCTATATGGCGCGTCATCTGTCTTTTCATGCTCCTCAACGCGCCTTTCCGGCATGAACGATACACTCCAGACATAAACTTTATCGTCGCCTGAAAGCGGCGGGAACACCAGCGCAATACTCGTTAAATCGCCGCCGGAGCTTAAATCTATTCCCAAATAACATTCACGCCCGCGCATATCGGCAAGTTTGGTATCGCAAGCGCACGCCCGCCATTTTTCGGCGTCAAGCCATGCCCCGCCCGAATACGTCACCCACCGATTTAACGATTTAGTCAAGAAATTTACAAGCTCATTGTCTTTTTTCTCCTTTGCCTCGATAGCATTTTCAGCCATTCGAGCAATCATCGATTGATTGAGCGTATTGTCCTCATTCCATAGCAAAAGCGGGTTCGCCTTCGCCCAGTTCTTTGGTTCCCAAATGTCATCATCTTCATCAAGCTCCGCGATAAAGATAAACAACGATTCTTTTTCTATCGCGCCAGATAAGACTTTCTTGCAAAAAGTATAGTGTTCGTAACAGGGAGCGTTTATGTTGAATCCAGCTGTAGTTATTACCAGCGTCAAAGCATTATCCACTGCCCGTTGACCATCCAAAAGAAGTTTCAGCATTTGGTTATTCGGATGGCTATGGTACTCATCGATTACACTTAAGACCGTCCGAAAGCCGTCAACCGTTTTTGTATCACGTCCGATTGCTTTTATTGTCGAACCGGTTATCAATGAAGTTATTGTGCTTTCATATCTTTTTATCTTGTACAATTCAGTTAAATGCGGCGAAGATTCAATAAATTTACAGACTTCCTCCCAAACAATTTTTGCCTGGTCCATTTTAGTCGCCGCGCAAAAGATTCTGCCGTATTTATAGCCGCTGAACGTCGCAAAGTCATTGCACATTTCGCCCGCGAGGAAACTCTTTCCATTTTGGCGCGCCATTTCTATGAATGCTTCGCGAAAGCGGCGTTCCTTCAATCTTTTTTTCCTCCAGCCAAATAAGCTGCCGATTATAAAGTTTTGGAAACCGCGCGTCTTTAATCGCTTTGGAGCATTGCCCTCGCCGATTGTCAGCTTATTTGCTAATTCTAGATGACGCTCTGCCATTGCTGAATCAAATATATAAGGAAAATCTTTCCGGCTCATATCGTCCAAATGACGCTTGCAAGCAAGATATTCAGCTCGCCCGCACAATTTCCCGCCGCTAACTATCAATTTCGCGTATTCTGTCGTCCTGTCCATTTTTTCTAACCTTAATCATTGCAACGCAAAAAGCCTTGTGCTAAACTGGACTTGCAAGAACACCAGTAAGCGCAGGGCTCTTTGTGTTTATTCATGATAGCACGCCCCGCCTATTTTCGCAAGGAGTGATTTTTATGTATATGTCTCTTAAAGTTCTTGAAGCTCTTGACGTATTGCGCAATGCCGCTGAAAACGACTTTGAACGCCATCGCCTCGACATACTTATTAACGACTTAACCGCACCGCCGACTGTTGAAATCGTCGACGATACTCATCAAAAGTTTAATTCAGATATTTATTATAAAGACGCCAATGGTCATTATCGAAAATACATTCCGCTTCATCGCGCTGTTTGGCAATATTATCGCGGTAAAATCATCAATGATTATTGTGTCCATCATATTGATGAAAACAAAAACAACAATGACATTTCTAATTTACAAATGATGTCTATGTCAGAGCATCGTCATCTACACAACCAAAAAATGCCCATCACAAAAATTTGTCCCGTTTGCGGTAAAGAATTTACGTTAAAATTTCCAAGTTACAAGGTAGATTGTTGTTCAACTGAATGTGCTGCCCAAATACGGCAAAAAAGAAAACCGTCAGTTGAAAAAATCTGTCCTATATGCGGAAAAAGATTTACATTGCCTCATCCCTCACAAAAAAAAAATTCTGTTCCAAATCTTGTGCCGGAAAAATAAACGGTCGAAGAAAAGACCCGCCCACGATAAGAACCTGCCCTTATTGCAATAAAACATTTACTGTACGCTCCGCCAGTAGCCCGCAAGTTTGTTGCTCACATGAATGTGCTACCAAATTCTATTGGAAAAAAAAATTTGATACTAAAAACAGAAATGAAAATTGACTTACTTCAGAAATTCCAAAAACGGATTAGGTTTCTTTTCTTCTTTCGTCGGAACTATCAGCTTGAGACGGTCTGTCACCGCCAAACCTAATTTCGCCGAACACTTCATTATTTGCGTTGCCATTTTGTCAGCTATCAAAAAAAACGGCGACGGTTGTAAATTTCCTTTAACTTCTATCGTCATGCCGTATTCTTTCAATTTAGTCGACGCCTTGACATATTTATCATAACAGTCGGCATAAATCGCCAAAAACGCCATGTCCAAATTATCAAACAGATTTATTTTCTTCGCCTCTGAAACGACGCGATTAAATTCTTCCTTCGCGCTATCAGACAGCCAAGCCGGAGCTCCTGCCTCAAGGGCTTTTCTGTCGAGCTTAATATTTTCTTCCTGTATTTTTCTATTCAAGCGTTTTTGCTTGCCGATTTTCCCTGTGGAAATTTCAACCACTTTTCTCGGTCGTCCACCCATAATTTTTGCACCACCTAAAAAACCGCGTCATTACGCCTTTTTTTTAATCGCCATTTCTGGCATTTCTGCAAAAGAAAACGGGCGCGCGGTCGTTTCACTGAATTTGAAAAAACTTTTTTGCCTGCCTTAGGGGGATAACTTAAAATTTATGTTATTACCCTTCAAACAATTACATTTCCAATGCGCTAGTTGAATGTTTTCCCACGAATGCACGCCACCCAAAGACAAAGGAATAATATGGTCTATTGAAGGATATTTTTCCCCTACAATAAAATTACCGTCAACTTTAGAATAATCATCTAAGTCAATCGGAAATCCACATAAAGCACAAACACCTTTATCACGTATAATCAATTTCTCTAGCGTTATATCAGAATTAATTATTTTACCAAGTAATCTGTCCTTATGCGAACGTTTCCACTTTTTTTCAGCCTTTTCACGACAACTTTCTGAACAAAACTTTTTGCTTTTCTTATAAGCAGTCATAAAAGTTTTTCCGCAAAACGCACAAATTGATTTTTTACTAACATATTTTTCAATATATTCTTTATGACGGCGAACTTTGCATTTTCGGCGATTTATATTAAGCTGACATTCTTTCGTGCAGTATTTTCTTTTCCGTATGGAATAAAAATTTTTCCCACAGCATTCGCAAACAAAACAACGTTCTGTAGAAATTTTACGCGAAACTGACTTCACTCCAGCTTGCAACCTTTCATTTTTCCGAGCTGTTGCAAAAGCAAAAGAACATTCACGTGAACAAAACTTTCCTGCATCTCTCTTCTTACCTCTATTACGCGAAAAAAATTTTCCACATTGTTCGCAATAACCTTGAATCATCTATATCACTCCTTGATGTCAAATGCACAAGAACTTAAATTTTTATACAAACAAAGCTCAATTTGCACATTAATTTATTGACTTTCAAGTAAATATAGCATAATGATTTTTTTAATACCATAAAAATTAAAAGGGATTGTGAATGCTCCATAAAATTTTTTGCATTGCTAATTTTGATTCGCCATCGCGTTTATATTCTGCGTGAATCATGTTATGCGTTTGCGCTGATACAAAAATTAAATTCGACAAGTCCGTTTTCAAGTCTGGGCGTTCATCCGTTGTATAGATATGGTGCACTGTCGTTCCTATTACTATCGCGCCGTTAACTACCAGCTGATATTCGTCAAGCCCGTTTGCTCGTGCCCTAACTGCCTCGACGATTTTTTTCCATTTCGTTGAGCTGTAAAATTTTTTCTTTGACTTATCGCGGCTATTTTTATCGTAAAACTTATGGCGACAAGTGCACTCTTGCCCTTGCGCTAACCTGCGACCGCATTTACATAATTTCATCAGCATTGCTATCACCACGAAAAAAGACGTCCGCTTTTTAGCAAACGTCTTTTATTTCTCTCTATATTTTTCTTCATAACTTACCAATTATATTGTAATTTATTTTTTTACTGTTATCAACTGTTATTTACTGTTAAGTTTGTCGGAAATACGATTTTTTTCAAAGCTTGACGGTGCAAAGTAAAAACATGGTCTAAGCTAAAATTCATTCGCTTAGCTATTGTCTCCCATGAATCACGGCAGATATATCTCAATTCAAGAAGATAGCGTTCGTCGTCGTTTTTGACGTGTGATATTGCTTCGGCAATCTCATCTCGTGCCGTCATAGCGCGGGCAAGGTCATCGGCGAATTGCGCTGTCAAATCGTGCATAGTCGCAACTGAACTTTCGACACGCGATATATCTGATGCCTTGCCTATTGGAGTATCTCTAATGACACTGGTTGTCCTTTGTGCCGTCGACTGGAGTTTTGTTATTTGGTCTAATCTACTGTCAGCTATCCTTTGCAGGACAGTAAAGCGTTGCAAAAATTCTTTCGCCGTCATGCCTTATTCGCCTCCGACATTTATTTTCATTATATCATTTTCCTTGTCATTACGCCACTTTTGACTATCAAATATCCGCTCAAAAAAAAAACTACTACAAGATTCAAAAAACGCTACAAAGCTTCAGGGCGTCATTACGCTATCTTTAGCCTTTCTTGTAGCGTTTGTATTACTTTGTAGTGTTTCTTATTTTTCCAAGCCGTTCACGTTTCTCAAAAATTTTTTCGCCTGTCGACATTTTGATTAATAAAAGACAAAAAGTCATAGTGTGAAAAAATTTTTGCGTTGCTTAAAGCTTAATACTCGAAACAAAAGTAATACAAACAATACAAAGCGGGGAAATTGAGGCTAAAAACGGCGTGATAAAGCCAATCTGCCTTGTAGCGTTTTTCATTTTCAAAGTGCTACAAGACTACTACAAACCAATACAAAAAACGATACAAGCATTTTTCTCTGAGCTGAAAGCGGCAAAAAAAATGTGCCCAAAGTCAATTTCGGGCAATAAAAAAGCTATTGAACTGTATGAGCGATAAAAAAAGAAGAAATCTAGACACACCAAAACCCTCTACAATCACGCCTTTTTAAAAAGGTCTACGTGATGAGAGGTCACTAAGTCAAACGATATAGATTGACGGTCAATTAAGCGGCAATCGCGGAATCGTTTTCAACGGGCGGTTTGATGATGTAGAACCAGACATCTTTACCAAACCAACGCTTGAAGTGTTCCGGCAAGCGTTTCTTGAACTTCTGGGAATTGGAATTGCCGCAATCGAGGAAGTTGTTTTCGCCGAGAGCGCGGATAATGGCGTTGGCGGAAGGATAACCGAGTTCGTTGATAATCTTACGTAACATGAGGGGGAAGATAGCGTAGGAACCGTTTAACAATCTAACGCCCAAAGTTTCAATGCTACTATCAGTATTGATAAACTCGTTGTCGTCGGTACCCTTAGTTTCTTTGATAAATTGTTTACGGTGGGTGTCAATATAGTCGAAAATGTCAGGTAAGGCGCGGTTAACGTTTTTAGCCGAATTTTTGTTAGGAGCGTTGTCGATAAGTACTTGAGCGTCGCTGATGACGGCGAAGGTAATTTTCAAAGCGTCGTCTTGAGAGTAACCGGCGGCTTCAAGTCCGAATTGTAAACCGGTAAAAGCATAGGCGAGGAAAGTGGCGTGGCTAGAAAGTAAGGTAGAAGAATCGCCGGTTAAAACGTCGCGGAACAACTTAAATTGTTCTCGAATTCGGGCTAGGTTATGTGGAATGAATTCAGTTGTATAGTATTTACCGAAGAAACCGAAATTATCTTGAGTAAAGTTATGAATTTCGACAGAAAAGGTATCAGCGAAAAGGTCAGACTTAGTAATTTCAAAAACGCGGGAAATTGCGCCTTGCCCGCTAGAGTTGTTGATAACGGTTTGTTCGCCAGTAAAAGCTCTGAAGCCGCGATATTTAAAAGTGGGTTTAGCGTCGCCGTTGATGTTAGCGCGACCTCTGGTAGTACCGCCGCTGAACTTGTAAACTAATTCGTCCATATTTTCGCGGACGTATTTTTTAGCGGCTTGAAGTTCGTCGACGGCGTGCGGGAAGTCGTTGAGTTTGACGGCTAAATCCTCAAGGAAATTTTCAGTGGCGTTGCAAGTAGGACAAAGCTCGTCGGGATTACCGAAAAAAGAAGTGGCGAATTTAGCGGCGGCGGTTTTTCCGTTGCCAGAATCGAAACCGAGAACTAATTGAGGATTACGAATACCGAGAGGAGCGACGAGCGGAGCCCCAAAAGTAGAACCGAGCACCATAGCGGCAACGAGATTAGGTCTATCAGAAAGTTTTTCATTGTCTTTGGAATAATTTTTAGGGTCGTGGAAAATAACTCTGTGCAACATATGTTGCCAAGCGTGGATATCGCCACGAACGGAGAAAACGTTGTTATAATCGAAGTCGCCGTTTTTAACGATATAATCATCGCCGCCGGTAGGGTAAGCGAAAAACTCAAAATTGCGGTCTTGCCAACCGGGTTGAAGAAAAACTTTTGTAACGGGCAAGCGTCCGTTGCATTCGTTAAGAGCAAGAATTTTAGCGAAGAATTTGGCAAGCATATGGGGATTAGAGATATGAGCTCCAAAATCGGCAAGAGCGGAAACGGCGCGAGCGTCTTGAAGAGTGCGAGCGTCGACGATAACGCGCCGCCAATGATTAGCGGTTTTGATAGCGATTTCGTATTGGTCCTTGAACTTGGGATTCACGCCGAATTTGGTGACTTCGCGAAGTGCGCGGGTGGGAACGACGATATTTTGGCAAGCCTCGATAACGGGTCTGCCATTTCTGCCGACGGGCTTATCAAAGTCGACAATGCGAATGCCTTTTTTATTATCGACGTAGCAACCGAGCGGCAAAATTAAATCAATAGGACAATCAGGGATAACGTCTTTAATGGAAGGCGGTTTTTCCTCATAAGCTTTACGTTCAGCGTTATATTTTTCGTTGAGAGCGTCGAGTTCTTTCTGTTCGAGATAACGTTTGTGCACTTTTTTAGCGGCAGTCTCGAAAGTGTTAACCTTATTTTTAAGAGCGGTAATGTTGACGTTGGTTAAGGCGATGTCAGAATCAGTCGGAGTAAGGGCGGCGATTTTCTCAAGCATAGTGGTGTTGTTAACTTTAGTGTAGAGTTCCTCGTTACGCTTGAGGGAATTGAATTCTTTGATTTTAGCGGCGACGTTTTCTTTAGCACGTTTAAGGTCAACAAAAAACTTTTCGCTGATATGAGCAAAGCAACTGTAATATTGGAATGCGCCGAGAAATTTTTGAGTGGTAGTATCAGCGGCGGCTTGCGCGAAGTCGGAGACAGCTTGAATGATTTTAGCTTGGCTTTGGAGCTTAGCTAAAAATTTTGGTTCAATTTCGCCGTTTTCTTCCTGCCAAATTTTAATTTTGTCGTTAGTTTCAGGAGCGGGAAAATTCTTGTGGAATTCGTGCCAAGCGGCTTTTTCCGCGTAACCAAACCTTTTAGCAATGCCGTGCAAGGTCTCAATGTCAAAGGACGGGTCGTCAAGAGAATCAAAACGTTTGCGATTTTCCTTTTCGTCGTAAGTTTTGCCGCCTTGATTCAATCGGTCGAGTTCCGCATAAGAAAAGCCCAAATTTTTGCAAGCGGACATAGCAGCGAGCCAATCTGAACCGTGTAAATCTTTAAGAGGGATAAGGTCAAGCATACGACGGGCGCGGAAAGAATCATAATCGGGCGTGTCGATAGCGTTCATCGGCGCGGGCATTGAAGAATTTTTTTGAACGGTGTGCGATTGTTTCTGAATTTCGTTGAGGATAGTTTGTAAAACGTCGTCGACAGCTTCGCCAGAGGGAATAATAGAATTAGACTCGCAACGGAATAAATCACCGGTCATCAAGCAATAACGCCCGGCAGATTTATAAAAAATTTCAAGCTGAATCTTCTTGTCACGGTCAAAGCAAAGAACGCCATTTGAACCGTTACTGATAGCGGGAAATTTATCTGGCGAAGGTTTAGCCAGAATGTGCAAGCCGTGCCTTGAAATGGAGCGTTCGCAGAAACCCTCTAAGGACGAGTGAACGAAATTAAACCATTTTTCGGCGTCGGGATTAACGAATTGCCCGTTATCGTCTAAGACGCGGTCGAAGTCGAAAAGCAGATATTCGGGTGCAATGCCGTGACCGGTTGTATCGAAACCGATAAGCCCTTCAACCTGCGCGGGGAGCTTTTGATTTTCCGGCTTATTCCAGCCAGAAATGAGCGGCAATTTTTTACTGTCGGTTGAGACAGTAACCGGAAAGAAACGCGGTTGTTGCAAAAGCTCCTGTGGTAATCCCTTTAAAACTTCTTTGTAATCTTTCATTTTTATAACCTCTTTATCTAAAGTCCAAATCCTTGACGATTTCCACAAAAGAGGTTATTATTTCTTTACAAGAACTTAGTAAGTGGTTCTTGGAAAAGTTCTTGCAAAAGGCTCTTCTGTGGATATGTTAGATTTTGGGTTAAAAATAGTTTAACACGCCAGAGGAACTTTTTGCAAGGATTTTTTTTCGTTAAGTTCCTCGTTGATTTCTTGCCATTTGTGGAAAGCCCAGCCTTTTTTGTAACCACAAACGTTGGCGATGTGTAAGCAGTCGTCATAGGACTGAGCGAATTTGAGCGAATTAATAGCAACCCAGAAGATTTTATAACCGCGTTGTTTAGCGATAGATAAAAATTCTTCGGGTTTGGAAAAAGAGTGATTAACAAGAGGCTGTTGAGTCTCTTGTTTTTCTTTATTAAAGTAAGCAATTTTTTTGAGGTCTCCTTTGTACTCGGTAGTATCAGCAACATGTTTAGTACCTACGGGGAATACGTAACCGCAACGGGGGCAGGAACGAACTTTGTAAGATACAACCAAATTGCACTTAGGACAGAGGCGGGGCTTTTTCTTTTTTTCATCGCGTTCGTTAGGTTCGAGAGACCAAGAGCGGTCGTCGTCGGGGAGTCCGTGACGGAGATAATTTTGAACGTGGTCGATAATAATAGCAACCTTGTTAGGGTCGTTAGGGTCGGGGCGCATAGAACGCATAGATTGTTGAACGTGCAGGGTTAAAGATTGTGTAGGACGGGCGAGGATAACGGCTTGGCAATGTGGGACGTCAAACCCTTCGCCGAAAAGTTCAGCGTTGCAAAGAACGTTAATATCACCGCGACGGAAAGCGTCGACAATGGTAGCGCGTTCTTTTTTAGGTGTTTCGCCGTCACAATGGGCGGCACTGATACCGGCATTTTGGAAAGCTTTAGCAACGGTTTTAGAGTGATTGACGTTAACGCAATAACAGATAGCGGATTTGCCGCTAGCATATTTTACATAATTTTCGACGATACCGCCGATAATTTTTTTATCGCTCATTTCGTGTTCGAGGTCGGAATTAACGAATTCGCCGTATTTGGAGCGGACGTTATCAAGATTAACGCCGATATTAGGAGCCAAATAGTCGAAAGGAGTTAAGTTGCCGTTAAGGATAAGTTGAGAAACGGAAAGGGATTGAACCATAGAAGTAAAAACGTCGCAAAGAGTAATGCCGCCCATACGTTGAGGAGTGGCAGTGACACCGAGCAAATAAGCATTAGGATAGGCGTCAAGAATTTTCTTGTAGGTGTTAGCTAAAATGTGGTGACACTCGTCGCAGATTAAAAAATCGGGAGCAGGAATGGAATTAAGGCGACGGGCTAAAGTTTGAACGCTAGCAATTTGAACGGGCAAATTTAAATCAGAGGGCAAATCAGCGGCGATAATGCCGTGTGGAATATCAAGAGCGGTAAAAGTTTTAGAAGTTTGCTCAATGAGTTCGCGGCGATGAACGAAGAAGATAGAACGTTTACCGCGATTAAGAGATTCTTTAATCATCCAGCCGGTCATGATAGTTTTCCCTGCACCGCAGGGCGCAACGCCGACAACTTTTTTGTGGTTGTGGAGAAATTGGTTGCGAACAGCGTCGATAAAATCGCGTTGATATGGTCTTAATTTAATGTCCGTCATAGCGTTTTACTTTCTTTCTGTTTTTCGTTAAGGTCAGGAAGTTGTTCGATAAGAAATTTTTTAGCGTCGTCGAAAGATTCAAAAGTTCGTCCTTTGTTAGACTTAGTTTGAGAAAATTTCGCGGTTATATGGAAAGCCAAGCCGTCGAATTTAATATGAAAAAAATCAATCTTCCACATGAGGATCCTTCCTGTTGAGTTCGTCGACAATTTCTACAAGGCGTTCGCCCAAAGCGGCAAGCAGTTGCTGAAACTGTTCGTCGAAGTCCAATTCAGATTCAATGGGTTTGCCGTTAAGGTCGGCTTCAAGGTCAATGTCGAAGATGTCATCTTCGCGGTCGAGACGAATATTGATAGTTAATTCAGTCATAACAATTCCTCCAGTACAATTTCAACGTGTGGTTCGCCCTTGAAAAGGTAAATGTGCCCTTCGACAATTTGTCTGTCGTCTTGATAGCAAATTTGATTTAAGGCGTCGCCAATAGCTTTAGCGTGATTATCCCAGTCGCCAGCGTTTAAAGAGAAAGGCTCGTAACGGGTAAAAATTTTTGCAGAGATTTTTATAGGCGATAGGGAAGGGTTGCGTCCTTTCATAGCGGCTAAGCCGTAGTAACCTAGAGCGTCTTTGAAAGCTGAATACTGCGCAGGGTTGAAAGGTTGCCCGCCGCGTTTAGGAATGACGCGCTTAAAAGTGACAGGGACAATGGGGGCGTTAATTATTATCATGATTTAACCACAGTGGGAAAACGTCGTTAGGCTCATCAAAAAAACGTTCGTCCCATTGGTAAATTTGCCCGTTGTTGTCAACAAGAATAAGGGCGGGTTCAATGGAGAGCGGATTACCTTGCCGGTTGAAGCCTACTTGGTCGCCTTCGTAGAATTCGTTTTTTTTAGAGTGATGATAGCAAAGCTGTTTAATGGTGTCGTGGTCAATGAATTCAAAATTCGGATTACCGATAAGCAATTCGGAAAGGTAGAAAGTTCGATACTTGCCGAGTTCGGTATCATAAGCGCGAAATTTTTTTGGAATCATGCTGATTTACTCTCTGCAGGATCGTCGACGGTTTGATTAGGTTGAGCTTCGGCAGTTTCCGTTTCTGCCGGCAAGTCATCTTGAACAACTTCGCCAATGTTAGCGTCGACAATCGCGTTTTGAACGCTAGTGGCGGTGGTGGGAATTTCTTTATTGGAATCAGGGAAGAAGAATTCGTTACGATTAATACTGGAGCCGTCGCTATCGACGCGAGTAAAAGTGTTTTTATCGACGACAGTCCTATCAGCATGCAAAGCGGTTTGAACGTCGGTACTTAAGACGCCAAAGTTACGTAAAATTTTCTTAAGAACGGTTTTAGTAGCCATAGCGTCAAAGTTAGTAGACCAAGGGGAATTTTTTTTGTTAAAGCGTTTATCGGCGGAGTAACTTTGAGAATACTGCAAGGCGTGCTTTTCAATATCGTCAAGAGACATGAAAAGGGTTTTCTCAAAACCGTTAGTAAGACGGATAAAAGCGACGTAACCGACGATTTTATCAGAAACTTTTTGTCCGATAATATAATCGCCGGTAATGGGATTAAAGCCGCGTAGTTCGCCCTCGAAAACTTTGCCGGCATGAATTTTTTTGTATCGCCCAGAGTTATGAGCCAATTTGATTAAACCTTTAACGCCGATTTGGAAAGTAGCTTGCCAGCCGTCCTTAGTCCTAAAAGGAACGACGTAAGCTTGACCGAGACTAGGAGTAATGGAAAGGTGCA
>CAMJKR010000028.1 GCA_946406415.1 uncultured Selenomonadales bacterium
GGACTCATATAAAAAATTTCGTAGCAATGCACCGCGTCGATTATCCGCGCTGGGAACCGTCGGGCAAATTTTCGTTGATGTCAAAAGGCATTCCTGTTTGGTCACCAATTACGCCCGGCGAACAACGCACTTTTAACGGCGAAAAACTTCTGGAGGACTAATTAAACAATGACGGATAAAAGAATCATGCTGACTCAAGACGGCTATGACAAGCTGGTTGAGAAGCTGGACTATTTAAAGAGTGTACGGCGCATTGAAGTTTCCGAACGGCTCAAGGCGGCAATAGCTTTAGGTGACCTTAGCGAGAATTCCGAATACGACGACGCTAAAAACGAGCAGGGACGCCTCGAAAGCGAAATCAGCGAACTGGAAGCTAAACTCCGCAATAGCGAAATTATTCATTCGGCGGCTCCTACAGGCAAAGTCGCGATTGGCAGTACTGTTACTGTGCGCGACGTGGAACTCGGCGAAGTCGAAACTTATATGATAGTCGGCTCGACGGAAACTGACCCCGATAACAATAAAATTTCAGACGAGTCACCGCTTGGAATTGCTCTTCTCGATAAAAGCGCGGGTGCAACTGTTCAAGTTCATGCGCCGTCGGGTGTTATTGAGTTTGAACTTCTGGACGTTAAGTGAGGTTTTCTCATGAAAGTTTTATTAATCGGCGGCGGCGGTCGTGAACACGCGCTTGCCTGGAAAATTTCGCAAAGTCCGTTGCTGGAAAAATTTTTCGCAATCCCCGGCAGTCCTGGCATTGCCGACTTTGCCGAATGCGTCGAAAATATTTCAATCAACGATAATGCCGCGCTCGTGAACTTCGCCAAAGCCAATGCGATTGATTTAGTTGTTATTGGTCCCGAAGCTCCGCTGGTAAACGGTTTAGTTGACGAACTCAACGCGGCAAATATTAAAGCGTTCGGACCGACTAAACACGCCGCGCAGATTGAAGGCTCGAAAATTTTTGCCAAACGGCTCATGAAAAAATACGGCATACCGACCGCTGACTTTGAAGTTTTCGACAATCCCGACGCCGCAAAAACTTTTATTCAAGAAAAAAATATTTTCCCAATAGTTATCAAAGCTGATGGATTGGCGGCGGGCAAGGGCGTTATCGTTGCGCAGAATTTGGACGAGGCATTAAGCGCAGTCGACGAGATGAAAACTTTTGGCGCGGCGGGCAATAAAATTGTCGTGGAAGAATTTATGGACGGCGAAGAAGCCTCTGTGCTTGCGTTGACGGACGGAGAAAAAATTTTGCCGATGATTGCCGCGCAAGATCACAAAAGAGTTTTCGACGGCGACAAGGGCTTGAATACGGGCGGCATGGGAGCTTATGCGCCTGCGCCTGTCGTTGACGAAAAAATTGCTGCACAGATTGAAGAAAAAATTCTTAAGCCGACGATAGCCGCGCTCAAGGCAGAGGGAATTATTTATCGCGGCTGTTTGTACGCGGGCTTGATGATTGTCGACGGCGAGCCTAAAGTTG
Organism: uncultured Selenomonadales bacterium; assembly: GCA_946406415.1. GTDB lineage: Bacteria > Bacillota > Negativicutes > Selenomonadales > Selenomonadaceae > Quinella. The sequence goes on from CAMJKR010000028.1 coordinate 1,490, forward strand.
TCGAGTTTAATTGTCGATTCGGCGACCCTGAAACTCAAGTCGTCTTGCCGCTAATGGAAAGTGATTTGTTGGCACTTATGGACGCCTGCGCGGCTGGAGATTTAGATGACAAAAAAATTTCGTGGAGCAATCAAAGCGCGGTTTGTGTCGTCATGGCGAGCGGCGGTTATCCGAAGTCTTACAAAAAAAATTTACCGATTGACGGCATTGCAAAGGCTAAAACTTTGGGCGCGACGATTTTCCACGCGGGCACGAAGATTTTAAACGGCGAACTTGTCACGAGCGGCGGGCGTGTGTTGGGTGTAACGATTACTGCACCGACATTGCGCGAAGCTGTCGACAAAGTTTATCGTTGTGTTGAAGTGATTCACTTCGACGACGTCCACTTCCGCCGAGATATTGCCGCGCGAGCTTTAAAATAATTTCATAACGAAAACAAAAGGCACCTTCCAACTATCATGTTTGGGAGGTGCTTTTGCATATAGGAAAATTTTAATTTTTGCGTCCGGACGCTTTACCGCCGTCGGTTGATTCTTTTTTACGAACTGTACCTTGTTTAATCGCGTCGCCAACTTTTTTGACGTCGCTTTTGTCCTCTTCCTTTAATTCACGAGCCAGATTTTTCAGCTTGCCCGCAATGTTCGGTTTTGCCATATCAATCACCTCGCCGCAAATGTATCAAATTTCCTTGACGGCGTCAATTAGATAAAATAAAATTCCTAAAAAACTTTCTGGAGGGCGATGTATGCACGAACATAAATTAGAAGACGGCACGATAATCCGTCACACGCACACCCACACACAAACTAAGGCGGTTTTAAATCGCATGGCACGACTTATCGGGCACCTTGAATCAACTAAGCGTATGATTGAAGACGGGCGCGATTGTTCCGAAGTTTTGATTCAGCTATCAGCCGTCGACGCCGCCATTAAAGCCGTTGGACGAATTATTTTGAAAGACCACATTGAACACTGCATAGTTGACGCCGTTAAAACTGGTGACACCGCCGAGATTGAACGCCTCAACAAAGCTATCGAACAATTTATTCGCTGAAAATTTTTGCCGACAATTTATCGGTTGTTTTTTCCGGATTAGCTATGCAAAAAAAATGCCCGCTTTCAGCGGGCTAGAAAAAATTTTTTAATCAATAACAGCGCGGGCAAAAGCTTTCATGTGCTGAATCGTATTGTATTCGCCGGTAAAATTTTCTGTCATGATAACGAGCACGGCATCACCTGCGTCGCTGTAGATAATTCCGCCGTCGTCATAAAGCCCGTCGAGTGCCCCTGTCTTGTGAGCAATTTGCTTGCCGGGCAGGGCGGCAGGAAAACAATCCGTATCAGTTTGCTTAACGAGAAAATCAATCATAATTTTATCGTAAGCTTCGCCAACGCAATCATAATTATAAAGCCTAGTGAAAAATGTTCCCAAGTCGCGCACGGAAGAAAAATTTTCTCTGCCGGCGGCTATAGCGTCGTAATCCATCATTTTGCGCCGTAAAATCGTGTCGTTGTAGCCTTGACTTTTAATATAATCGTTAATTGCCGACATGCCTATTCGGTCAATAACCATGTTTGTTGCGGTATTGTCGCTATGAGTTATCATAAGCTCCATAACTTCGCGCAAGGTAAGCTCAGTGCCCGAAGGATAGCCACCCAAAATTCCCGCGCCGCCGACCTTATCACTACCTCTAAGCGTCAATGTTTCGTCAAGGCTAAGTTCGCCATGAGCCGCTTTATCCATAACCGCCGCCATAATAAAAACTTTAATCATACTCGCCGAACGCATGGGTTTAGAATTATAAATAAAGACCTCTGAAGATTTCGTGGGATAAGCCAAATAAACCGCGTACTCTGTGCCGTCGTTGAGATATTGTTCAACTTTGGCAGTCGTGTCGTCGAAGAGCGATTGAGCTTGAACTGTCGGAAAATTTTTTTCTTCAACAGGAGTTTTTTCTTCAACGACGCAAGCCGAAGTTAGGATAACAGCGATTGCCGTTAACGCGATAAAAAATTTACTTAACATTTTTTCTCCTGTTAATGACGACTGTTAACCCATTCCCATATTCCTATTGCGACCGGTGAGCCGCTACCGTAGACATAGCCCTCAGCAGGCCAGTCATTTCTGTAATAAGGACCGCCGCTTGCATGCCAAAAACTATAGTGGATGTAATCTCTGCCAGCTCTAACTGTGCAGCTAAAATTGCCACGTCCACCAGATATTGTGTGAGTCAGAAGATAAGCAGATGCTCCATCGCTGTAAGTTCCGACGTAAACCTCTCCTGCCTCCGCCTTGACACCACCCGCAATGACGAGCGCGAACGCCAACATCATCGCCACAAAAATTTTCTTACTCATAAAATCTCCTCCTTTGCTAGGAAGTATAATTGTTTTTTTTGTCAATTCGTCGCCGAGTTTTTTACAAAAAAAATCCTCAACGCTACTTTGAACGTTGAGTAAAAAATAGAGCCCGCCATTTGACGAACTCTGAAAAATTTTAAGCAGGAATTGCGTTTACTTTTAATGTGAGCTTGGACTTTTTGCGAGCGGCCGCGTTCTTGTGAATCGTGTTATTCGCCGCCGCCTGGTCGATAGCTTTATGAGCCGCAGGCAGAAGTTTTTTAGCTTCAGCCGCATCGCCCGCCGCGATTGCCGCCAATACGAGCTTTTGCGCTTTCTTCATGCGCGTTTTCTCGAAAATATTGCGGGCGCGACGTTTTGCGTCAACTTTCATGCTCTTAATCGAAGATTTAATATTCGGCAAGTAAAACACCTCCTTGAAAATTTTTTACAGCTGTAGAAGTCTATCACAGCGCGATTTAAATTGCAAGTAGCATATACGCCGAAATTGCCGCCAATGCAACGAACAATCCCGCAAAGACGTTGCGTTTAAAAACTAAATCCTTTTGTAAGCTGTCGGATTCTTCTGCGCGGGCTTTGAGAAAGAAAAATATCGTCGCCGCCAAAAGTAACAGCTCAAATGCCGCAGTCAATGCAATTTTATCCTTGTGCCAAATTTTAAAGCGTGCTTGCATAAATTTTTCGCCGCCGTGAATCAGCACTGGTGCCAAGTTCCACTTTAAAAATTTACCGTCGCCCGAAATTTCATCAGCATTATTTTTTTCGGCGGAATAGGGCAGTTGAATCGTCATATTAAATTCGACGCCGTTAAATGCCTTTTGCGTTATAAATTCGGCTTCAGGCGGGAGGCTTGACGGCGGCATTGTCCAATAAAAATCAAAGTCGTATTCGTCGAAAAACCAACTCTTGCGTTGAGAAATGCCACGATTTTTTCCGTCGTGCGCTCTGTACAAATCGCCCGCCGATTTTGCAAAAGTTTCAATGTCCGAATAATCCGAAGTGAATTCATAGCCGCGCAGGTCGCCCTCGACGACGACTTGCGCTTTTACGTTGGGATTGAGCTTTTCAAGATTACTTTTCCAATCCTCAATTTGCCGAATCACCATAGCATTGCCGACAAATTTTCTATGCTGAATAACTGCGCCGTTGTCCGTGATTATTATGTCGGATTTAGCTTGAAAACAGCCCGCGCAGATTATACAAATAAAACTCAACGCGACGATAAAAAATTTTTTCATGACTTAAATCCTGCTTTGACCAACTTTGTCGAACGTCTCCAAAATTTCGGGTTCAGGCTCCTGTGTGCACTTGCTAATTATAAAAATCGCAATCAACGCGAAGATAAAGCCAGGAACAATTTCATACAAACCTAAGAAGGCAAATTGTTTCCAAAGCAAAACGGTAGTGCCGCCGACGATAATTCCGGCAATGACGCCTGCGCGGGTTGTCCTCTTCCAAAACAAACTCATAAGCAGAGCGGGACCAAATGCCGCGCCAAATCCCGCCCAAGCATAAGCAACCATGTCAAGAATAAAGCTGTCGGGATTGAAACCGAGAAATACCGCGATTGAGGCGATAATCAAAACGGAGGCACGAGAAATCCAAACAAGTTCCGCTTGATCGGCGTCCTTGCGCATCAAAGTTTTATAAAAGTCTTGCGCAAAAGCCGACGCCGCAACTAAAAGTTGGGAGGAGGCAGTTGACATAATCGCCGCCAAAACCGCGCTCAAAACTAAACCTGCGACAATCGGCGGGAAAAGTTGATTCGTCATGAGCAAAAAGACTGTTTCAGCGTTCGTACCCTCAAGCGGCGTGGTTAAGTAAACCGTGCCGACCATGCCGACTGCAACCGCCGCTGCTAAGCTCAAGATAACCCACGTCATTGCGATATGCGTTGCCTGCGGAATTTCTTTCGTGGACTTTATCGCCATAAATCTAACCAAAATGTGCGGCTGTCCGAAATATCCTAAACCCCACGCCAACAGCGAAATTAATTCGATAAAGCCCATTGACGAGCCGTCGGGTTTTGTTAGCGGCTGGAACATTGATTCTTTGTAAGCGGAAATCGCGCTTATCGTGTCGCCGAAGCCGCCCAAACTCATCGCCGCGCATGTCGGGACAATTAAAATTGCAAAGAACATCATCACGCCTTGAATAAAATCCGTGCGACTAACCGCTAAAAATCCGCCGATTAAAGTATAAAAAACGACGGAACCCGCGCCTAAAAATATTGCGTATTGGAAGGGCAGACCAAAGACAGTCTCAAAAAGCTTGCCCGCCGCAACAAAGCCGCTCGACGTGTACAGAATAAAAAATATCAAGATAAAAATTGCAGGGACAATTCGGAGCAAATTACTCGTGTCCTTGAAACGATTCTGCAAAAATTCGGGCAGTGTCAGCGAGTTGCCGGCAAGTTCAGTATATTGACGGAGCCGAGCCGCGACAAAGTACCAGTTCGCCCAAGTACCAATCGCAATGCCAATCGCTATCCAGCCCGCGTTCAAGCCCGCCAAATATGCAAAGCCTGGAACGCCCATAAGCATCCAGCCGCTCATGTCGGACGCCTCTGCACTTAGCGACGTGACCCACGCGCCGAGCTTGCGATTGCCCAAAAAATAATCGCTCATATTCTTCGTGCGGCGGTAATAGTAAACGCCAATCGCCATCATCAAGCCGATATACAGCACGAAGGCATTTATAATCATTACATCATTTGTCAAAACAAAATCCTCCTCCTTTCAAAACTTAAGTATTATAACTGTGCAGAATTTTTTTGGCAAATTCTATTCGGCGGCGCGGAGGGTTTTTACAACGTAAGTAGGCAGGGCAAATGCTCCGACGTGAATTTTCGTGTTGTAATATTTAGTTTGCAAGTTAAGAGAATTCCAGCGGGCGAAGTTTACGGCGTTGGTTGGGTGAAATTTTTTCGATGCAAAACCGAAGAGCCATTGTCCAGCCGGATAAGTCGGAATGTGAATTTGATAGACGCGCACAACGGGAAAAGAAGTTACAAGCCGTTTATGGGCGCGTTGCATGGCGGCGGCGTCAAGCGAATAAAAAGGATTTTCGTGCTGATTAACCATAATGCCGCCCGTGCACAGAGCGTTAAAGCAGTTGCCGTAAAATTCTTTGGTAAAAAGTCCCTCGCCGACGCCGAACGGGTCAGTTGAGTCGACGATAATTAAATCGTACTCGTCAGCTTTGCGGCGAATGAACTTTAAGGCGTCAGCGAAAAAAATTTCCACGCGGGGATTGTCTAAGCAAGCGGCGGTTTGTGGAATAAATTTTTGGCAAGCGCGGACAATCGTTTCATCAATCTCTACGAGGTCAATCTTCTCAATCGTGTCGTATTTTAAAAGTTCCCGCGCAGAGCCGCCGTCGCCGCCACCGACCAACAAAACTTTTTTAATATCGGGATTAACGCACAACGGCACATGCGTAATCATCTCATGATAAATAAATTCGTCGCGCTCGGTTATCATTATGCGCCCGTCCAAAACTAAAACCCGCCCAAACTCCGTCGAATCAAAAATATCTACGCGCTGAAATTCGCTTGTCTCACTGAAAAGTTGCCTCTCGACCTTTAACGAAAATTTTACGTTTGGCGTATGCGGCTCGCTGAACCAAAGCTCCATTTGAAAACCTCCTAAATTTTGCTATAATTACAGAAGAGGTGATTATAATGATTGATTTAAAAAAAATGCCCGAAGAAACAAAGTTGCTTCAAAATGAAATACGCGAACTCAAAACGACAAACCAAAGGCTCCAGGGCGAACTCGAAACTATCCGCTATAAATTTAAACTCGAAATTGATACGTTGACTTACAAGTTAGACAAGCTCACCTACGATACAGAAGAAACTCGCCGTGAAGTTCGCGATATTAACAGGACGATTGATAAACTCCGCTACGACTTGATTAACGCAATTCGCAATAGCAAAACTTCCGAAATAAAAGAAATTATATCCAGTTTGTTCCCTATATTCGCCATAACATTTCCCTCGCTTTTCTTATTGTTTATAGTTTTTATAACCAAAATAAACCGCTGAACTTTAAAATGTCAACTCGTCAATTTTGCGGAAGTGACCACACTTGAACGATTTCAGAATAAAAATTAAATGGCTCCGCGAGGAACAACGTAAACGCGAACGCACATTGGAAAATCTGCGCGAGGAAATTAGGCGCGAAGAACACAAATTAATTTTGCTCGACAGAAGCATACAAAAAATTCGGGAAGATATTGGCGAACTCAAAAGTACGATTGACTATTTGCGCCGCGAATTTCTTAAGCCATAACTTGCAAGCGTTGAATCGTCATATCTTCGGGACCGGTGATTTGGCAACCTTTGCGCTTGGCGTAGCGGACGTAATCCAAAATTTCCTTAGTAATCCGTTCACCCGGCGCAAGTATCGGAATGCCCGGAGGATAGCACATTAAAAATTCCGCCGCAGTCTTACCAACAGTCTCTTCAATCGGCAGGGATTTTTTTTCTGCGTAAAAGGCGTCTTTGGGCGCGGCGTCAACAATCGGGTCAATGTATTCAACTTTCATGAGGCGCGAAGGATCTTTACGGTAAATCCTCTTTATGTCGGCAAGCGCACTTACAAGCCGCTCAATATCTTTAACGCGGTCGCCAACTGACACGTAAGCCAAAATGTTTGCAATGTCTCCGAACTCAAGCTGAATATCGTATTCGTCGCGCAAAATATCATAAACCTCGACGCCCGCCAAACCAACAGCCCGCGTAAAGACTGATAATTTCGTAACGTCAAAATCAAAGACAGAATCGCCGTCAACAATCTCCTTGCCATAAGCATACCAGCCGCCGAGAAAATTTATTTCGTCGCGAGCATATTCCACAAGCTCAATCACTCGATTAAAAATATCTGCGCCGTGCAAAGCCAAATTCCGCCGCGAAATGTCCAGACTAACCATAAGCAGATAAGAACCGCTCGTTGACTGTGTAAGATTTATAATCTGGTGAACGTAGCCGGCGTTAATATTTTCGCCCGTCAACAGCAATGAACTTTGCGTTAAAGAGCCGCCTGACTTATGCATAGAAACTGCAGCCATATCCGCGCCAACGCTCATCGCTGAGGGCGGCAATTTTTTATTAAAGTAAAAATGCGTGCCGTGAGCCTCGTCCGCCAAAACTTTCATGCCGTGTTCGTGAGCGACGCGGGTTATCGTGGCAATGTCCGAGCAAATACCGTAGTAAGTCGGATTGTTAATCAGCACGGCTTTTGCGTCGGTATTATTTTTTATTGCGGCAATGACTTCCTCAACCTTCATGCCAAGCGAAATGCCTAATCGTTCGTCGACTTGCGGATTGACGTAAACGGGAATTGCTCCGCACAAAATCAGCGCGTTAATCGCCGAGCGATGAACATTGCGCGGCAAAATAATTTTATCGCCGGGTTTGCACGTCGCCAAAATCATCGCTTGCACTGCCGAAGTCGTTCCGCCAATCATAAAAAAGCTATGCGCCGCCCCGAATGCTTTTGCCGCTAAAATTTCTGCGTCGCGAATCACGCTGACAGGGTGACACAGATTATCCAGCGGCTTCATTGAGTTAACGTCGACATCAAGGCAATCTTGCCCTAAAAATTCTGCAAGCTCCTGATTGCCGCGCCCGCGTTTATGTCCAGGCACGTCGAAGGGCACTAATCGCGCCGCCTTCATATTAGTTAACGCCTCCAAAATCGGCGCACGGTCTTGTGTTAAATAATTATCTCTCATGTTTTATGCTCCCTAAACAAAAAACAGGCAACCGCTAAGGAATGCCCGCTTTTTGTATGTGAATTGATTTTGATTTTTATATCGCCCTCTCAATTATAACGACGCATAGGAACTTTAGCCGCCGCGCTCTCATATTCTATACCTTTGGGCACGTAGAGAACAATTTTGCTCGAAACCATTTCCGCCTGCCCGTCAATCATGTAAACAGCACCGATAATAAAATCGCCAATGCGTTGCTGTTCCAAATCGTCAACGCCCTCGAAGTTCACGATAACTGCGTTGTGCTTTAAAAGGTCGTCGGCAATCTGTTTAACTTGGTCGTCGAATTTTGTTGGCGCATAAATTTTCATTGTGAGCGTTGGGGTTTTGACGACGGCAAGGCTCGGTCTTACAGACGCTTCCGCAGTGTTGTTATTGTAAGCCTCGTAACGAACGCCGCCCATACTCGTGACGCCGTTTTCCGCAGTGCTTACCATTCCGCCATGTCGCGTGAAACTCATCGTTCCCGTACCGAAATTTTGTGCATAACCGCCCGCCGCTGTTTGTTTTTCTGCTTGAAATGTCTGCGCGGCTGGTTGAGCTGTCGGTTGCGCCGGCGCAGATTTAATTTCTTCGGCTTTCGTCTCGGCTTTTTTAGTTTCTTTAACTTCCTCTTCTTCTTCGTTGGGTGGTTCAAGCGGCATGATTATGTCCGTAACTTTCCTTATCCAATCCATCAATATCATATACAATCGCCCTTCCAATTAGTGGTTTGCTTAAAGCATGTTTATTCTAACACAGCGTTTAGCAAATTGCAAAGGGTTTTTCAAGTTTTTTTCAGCTGAAATTTATCAATAAAAATCTCTAAGCTTAATTGAGCAATCGGGGTTGCGCAGTTTACCGAGAGCTTTTGCCTCGACGGATTGAATTGCGCTATCGCTGACTTTGAAGATTTTGGCGACTTCGTTAAGCGTTCTAGCTTTGCCGTCCTCCAAACCAAATCTGAGCGACAAAACTTTTTTCTCGTGCGGCGTCAAAGTGTTCATGACTTCGCCGAGCATTTCGCGCATTTGCATATTATTCATCAAGTCAAAGTGCGTGGGCGTTTTGCTGTCTTCCACAAAGTCGGCAAGCGTCAAACCCTCGACAAAATCGCCCTCGACCGCAAATTTATCTTTATCGTTATAAGTCCTCTCGTCAATCGGCGTATCCAATGAAACCTGCGCGGTACCTTCCATTTCGCGCAAGCCACGAACGATAGCCTTTTCGATGCACTCTTCGGCGTATTCGATGAAAGTCGCGGAGCCTTTTGTGCTGAACTTTTTAACCGCCTTCATGAGTCCGATATTGCCCTCTTGAATCAAATCCGAAAACGGCGCGCCCTGTCCTTTATAGTTCCGCGCTATGTTGACGACCAGTCGCAAATTTGCGTTGACTAATTCAAGTTGTGCGTCCTCGTCGCCGTCCGCCGCCCTAATTAACAACGTGTGGAATTCTTGCGCTCCCAAAAGTGGTATTCGCCGCACTTCTTCCAGATAAATTTCCACGTCTTCCAAATAATCTTGCTCCATAACTTACACCGCCTTTTTTTAGTGATTAGTGGCTAGTGGTTGGTGGTTAGAATTCTAGTCACTAGCCACTAACCACTAGCCACTTTTTTAAGTGTTCGATACGGCGGCAGTTAAATCCTTCACAACTTAAGAATTATTTTCTGGCATTTTTGGCGGCGCGTCCCCTAACAGTTCTGTCGAGAATTGCCTTGCGCAAGCGAATACTTTTCGGTGTGACTTCTACAAGTTCGTCGTCGTTAATATATTCCATTGCCTGTTCCAAACTCATAAAACGCGGCGGCACCAATCTAATTGCCTCGTCGGAATTGCTGGAACGGATATTTGTCTGATGTTTCTGCTTGCAAGGATTAATATCAATGTCCATGTCGCGGGAATTTTCGCCAACAATCATTCCCTCGTAAACTTTTTGTCCAGGCTCAATAAACATGACGCCTCTATCCTGCAAGTTGAAAATTCCGTAACCAGTCGTTTCGCCCTGCTCAAAGGCAACTAAACTTCCGCGACTGCGACCAGGAATATCGCCCTTGTAAGGTTCGTAGCCGTGAAAAATATGATTCATTATCCCGTTGCCGCGTGTCGAAGTCAAAAGCTCAGAACGAAATCCTATCAAGCCCCGCGCAGGTATCAAAAAGTTCAGCCGCATATAACCCGCTATGTTTTGCATATTTTTAAGTTCGGCTTTGCGGCGTCCTAAACTTTCCATAACCGTGCCCATATATTCTTGCGACACTTCGACGGTAAGATTTTCAATCGGCTCGTACTTTTGCCCGTTAATCAATTTGTAGACAACTTCGGGCTTGCCGATTTGCATTTCGTAACCCTCGCGGCGCATCGTCTCAATTAAAATCGATAAATGAAGTTCACCGCGCCCGCTAACTTTGAACACGTCCGCCGAATCCGTTTCCTCGACGCGCAAAGCAACGTTCGTTTGAGCCTCTTTAAAAAGTCTGTCACGAATGTGGCGGCTCGTTAAAAATTGTCCTTCCGTGCCCGCAAATGGACTTGTATTAACGCCAAAAGTTACACTTAAAGTTGGCTCGTCCACGCGGATTGAGGGCAGTGCTTCAGGGTGTTCAACGTCTGCAACAGTATCACCGATTGAAACTTCGCTTAAGCCCGTCAACGCGACAATCTCGCCCATTTGCGCCTCTGCAGTCTCGACGCGGTTCAAACCGTCATAAGTGTAAACTTTGCCGACTTTAGCCTTTTTAATGCCGCCCTCGCTCATCAGCGCAATTATTTCGCCCGATTTAATTTTCCCGCGCTGAATTCGCCCGATTGCAATTTTCCCAACGTAATCATCAGCCTCAAGCGTCGTAACTACCAGTTGCAACGGCGCGTCAAGTTCACCGGCAGGCGGCGGAATTTCTTTTAAAATCGTATCCATTAGCGGCTGAAGATTTTTGCTCTCGTCGTGAATATCGCGTTTGGCAATGCCCGCCTTAGCCGCCGTGTAAATTACAGGGAAATCAAGTTGTTCGTCGTCGGCGTCCAATTCCATAAACAATTCTAAAACCTCGTCATAAACTTCGTCGACGCGGGCTTCTGGGCGGTCAATTTTATTTATTACGACAATCGGCTTGAGTTTATGTTCCAGAGCTTTGCGCAAAACGTATTTCGTTTGCGGCATTGGACCTTCAAAGGCGTCAACCAAAAGTAAAACGCCGTCAACCATATTCAAGACGCGCTCAACTTCCCCGCCGAAGTCAGCGTGTCCAGGCGTGTCGACGATATTTATCTTGACGCCATTATAAAAAATCGCCGTGTTCTTTGATAGAATTGTAATGCCACGCTCGCGTTCCAAATCGCCGCTGTCCATGACCCGCTCGGCTACCTGCTCATTTTTGCGGAAGATATGACTTTGCTTTAACATTGCGTCAACCAGTGTCGTCTTGCCGTGATCTACGTGCGCGATTATCGCTATATTTCTGCGTTCAGAATTTACTCCCATTGTATTTCCTCCTTTGAAAACTTTGGCTATTATACGTTCAAAAATTTTTCAACGCAACAAAAAAATCCCGCCCGCTTTAAAAGCGACGGAACAGCAGTCGCGATTGACGTTATTAAAAATTTAATTTTATTGCCGCGTCCATACGAAATGCCTGCGCATTTCTACCAAAAAAATCCCGCCGAGCTTTTCGACGGGAAAAATTTTGTTTACGCAGATTTTTATTTGAGCTTATTGTCGCTTATCGTGTAACTCGTGCCGTTTATATTTATTTTATCGCCGCTTGCAACGCTGTCGAAAATAACCGTGCCGACGCCTGAAATCGCA
>CAMJKR010000029.1 GCA_946406415.1 uncultured Selenomonadales bacterium
GGCTACAGTGTTTATATCGCTGGCGTTCGCAGTCGTGCTCTATCCAAAATCTGACACGCCGCCCAGTTGGCATGAAGAAATTTTTCCGTCGGACGCAATAAGTTACATAAAAAACGGTGAACATGTTGCTCTGCCCGACGGCGATTATCCTCTTGCCATGCCGCCCGAAGGAACTTTTGTCGGCGAAATCGCGCCAATGCTCCTCGTGCAAGTCAACGGTACTTATTATCCACTAAACATTGCTGACGACTCGATTATCCCACGTCGCGGAAAAACTTTGCCGCTGAAAATTTTATTCGGATTCACCTCTGCCCACGCCGAAAACACGCTACATTACCAAGAAAAAACCGGCAACGATCCTGTCGCCGATTATCGAAAGAAAGCTATTTATTTTCTGCGCGTCAAGAACGGATTTGGTCGCGTTCAACGCAAATTTGAGATTAAAGACGTGACTACTAAAGGCTGGAAGGATTAATCCTCGTTCTCAGATTCGTCATCACTCGGAGGCGGTTCTTCCATTTCTTTTGGCGGGTTATTATTTTGCGGCTCATCCGGATCTGGCATGACCGTATCCCGAAACTTTGTCCAAAAATCTAAATATTGTTGTGAACTGTCCGTTAATAGCGGACAATTTTTTTCTGCAAAGCAAGTTGTTTCATAGTGGAGGCTTGCGGCTTCGGCACCAGAGAAGTCAACGATAAATATTGCGCTGACAACTGCCGTCGCCAATATTAAGTTTTTCGTTAGCCTTCTCATACAAGTTCATTCCTTGGTGAAGTTTATCTGCGCGGCATTCGTGGCGGACCAAAATTTTTTCTTTTGCCACCACGATTGTCGTTGGTTGGTTTAGGTACATGCGGCAGGTAATGCGGCTTTGGGCGGAAGGGGCGTCGCGGTATGTAATCTTTTCGCGTGGTTCTAATCGGCGGAAAAAAAGGTAGGCGCAATCTCGGCGGCGTAACGTATTTTTGTTCGACGAAAGTTTTTCCTGAATCAATTTTAAAATCCGATGCTTCAACCGAATTCGCGAAAAAAATTATAATCGCAACTGCTAGTAAAATTTTGCCGACATTCATCCGTGCACCTCCCCAATACATGGAAAAACGGAAAGCAAGCGCAGGCTGACTTTCCATCTTTCCAATATTTAAAAAAATTTCTTGTCGACGTAAAATTTCAAGCCAACTCTCTTATCAAGAAGAAAGCCAATAGACCAGCAACCAGCTCTTTGGGGACATCAAGGGCGATTCCGATAAGTGATAAAATCAATGGCATATGAATCACTCCCTTGAAACCTTATATTGCAGTAATTCTACAAATTTTTTCTGCGTTTGTCATTAGGGAAGAATTAAAAATTAGCCTGTAAATATTCGTTTCTATCCAAAAATTTCACGGCAATGATACAGCAGGATTAAAAATAAATAAAGTGTCTTGCACAAATTGCTAAATGAATTTATAATGAAAACAAAAAGGACGTGATGACATTGAGCACGGCAAGAGAAAATTTAAAATCAGCGCGGCGAATCGTCATAAAAGTCGGGACGAGCACGCTGGCGCATTCTGATACCGGCAAATTGAATTTGTACAGAATCGAACATTTGATTAGAGAGATAGCTGACCTGCACAACGCGGGCAAGGAAATAATTTTCGTAAGTTCGGGCGCAATCGCGGCGGGCATGAATAAACTTGGCATAAAAATTAAGCCGCAGACAATCCCAGAGAATCAAGCTTTGGCGGCGGTCGGGCAAGGCGTCTTAATGCATATCTACGAAAAATTTTTTGCGGAGTACGGACAAACTATCGGGCAAATTCTGTTGACTAAAGAAAATGCCGTTGACGAACACGCCCGCGAAAATTCCCGCAACTCCTTTCAGGCAATCCTCGCTATGGGCGCAATTCCCGTCGTTAACGAAAATGACGCGGTCGGCGTTGACGAAATTAGAATCGGCGATAACGATAACCTTTCCGCAATCGTAGCCGCAATGATTGACGCTGAAGTTTTAATTATCCTTAGCGACATTGACGGGCTTTACGACGGCAATCCGAAGCTTGATAAATCTGCGCGGCTAATCGACGAGGTAGCAGAAATTAATTCCGATATTGAGCGAATCGCCGGAGGCGCAGGGACAAAGCTTGGTATAGGCGGCATGTTTACTAAAATTCAAGCGGCAAAGCTCGCGACTGCAAACGGTGTGACAATGTTAATCGTAAACGGTAGCACAAACGGAAATTTGCGACGGGCTTTGAACGGCGAATTAGTCGGTACAATTTTCCCAAGGAGGGAATCATCATGAACGGAAAATTTTTAGCATTAATCGTAGGCGGCTTGTTGACGTTCGGGAAAATTTTAGAGCTGTTCCCGACAATTACAATCGTGGCAAATATTTTGAGCGGAGGGGGCGCAGATACAATTTCCCTCGCAGAAAATCTTGAGGAGGACTTTGTATGAGAAAAAATTTTCTAATCCTGTTTGGAGTGATTCTTGCGTTATTTTCGGCGACCGCGCAGGCGGCAGGAATTTCAATTCAAGACAACCGAGCGACTGCAGATTATTGGACGGGCAAAAATAAACCGGGTGAGGCGGTCTTCGTTGCAACGGCGGATTTGGACATGCTCAACTTGCAAATTCAGCAGAAAAGCGCGAATACAATCGTCGACCTTCCGAAATATCCCGAAAAAGTTTACGTGCAATGGATGACGAATAAAATTACCGCGACGATGAAACTTGGCGGCTTTGATAAAGAGGAACTCCCAAAACTTTTCAAGAGCGGCACGGCGTTAACTGAATTCAGCTACACGCAAGCTAGAAAAAATTGTGGGCTTGAGGCTTTGCCCGCCGTTTGTGTCGTTCGCTACGCCTTGACGGTTGACAGGACAAATCTTAGACTTTTGCCCGAAGCGGCGGGTTGGTTTGAAAGTGAAACCGATACGCACTACGACCAACTGCAAGGAACTGCCATTGACCCAAATGAACCGGTTATCGTTTTGATTGACAGCCAAGATAAAGAATTCGTTTTCGTCGAAACGCGCACTTATGCCGGTTGGGTTAAGCCCGCCGCGCTTGCTTTTACCGATAAAGCAACGTGGCTCAAATACGCCGAGCCGCAAAGTTATCTAACGGTTATCGCGAGCCGCAAAACAATTCCGCAAGGTAAAGCTTTTTATCAAATGGGTGGCAGAGTTTTGCTCCGCGCTCCCGACTTGCAAAAAGACGGCAGCTGGGCTATTAATGTTCCCGCCGCTGATGCTAACGGAATTTTGATTGAGCAGGGCTTAAACATTCCCAATGATAAATTTGTCGTCAAAGGTACGCTTGCTTGCTCCGAAAATAATTTGATTCGGCAGGCGTTTAGGTTTTTGGGCGAAGGCTACGGCTGGGGCGGTCTTGAAAACAACGTTGACTGCTCAAGCTTCGTGCAAGATGTTTATCGCTCTGTAGGAATTGAATTGCCCCGCGACAGCAGTAAGCAGGAAAAAGCAATGGCGCGTTCAATTTCCCTTAATAACATGAAACGCGAACAACGCCTGGAAATTATCAAGAAGTCTAAGCCAGGCTCTTTGCTGTTCGCGCCGGGGCATGTTATGATATATTTGGGCACCGACGATAACGGCGAGCCGCTCATTATCCACGCGCTTAGCAGTTACTACACGTTCGACAACGGACAAACTGCTAAACATTATGTAAGAAAAGTTTTGGTTAGCGATTTGCACTTCATGAACAAAGACAAAGTTGAGATGATTGACAGATTGACGAGCGTCGGGAATTTCTAAAATGGACGGCACACAGGACAAACTAATTGCTCGATTGTTTAAGGACACGCTGATAATTTTCCTGCTGTCGTTGTTCGTTTCGACAATCGGTTACGTAATCGACGGAATACTTACGGGAGAATTTCTCGGCACGGAGGCAATCGCGGCGTTCGGCTTGACAATGCCCTATCAAAAATTCGTGACGATTTTTCCAAGCGTTGTCGTACTCGGAATGCAAGTCCTGTGTAGTAAATTTTTGGGCAGAGGCGAATTGCACACGGCGAACGGAATTTTTTCGCTGGCAGTGATCGTGACGTTGATTGCGGCAGTGTTAATGATGTGCGCAACGCTTTTATTTACAACTCAAATTGCAGATATTCTCGACGCAAAAGAAGAACTTGGAGTGATTCGCCCCTTGACGATTGATTTTCTGCAAGCTTATTCGTTCGGCTTGCCGGCAATCACAGCAGTTACGATTTTTACGCCGATAATGCAACTCGACAACGACAGACAGCAAGCGGTAATTTCAGCAGTAGTGTTGGCTCTTTGTGACATTGCGGGCGATTTGATAAATGTTTTTGTACTCGACGGCGGACTTTGGGGCATGGGCATTGCCACGACGATAAGTTATTGGATTGCGGCGGGCGTTCTGCTATTGCACTTCCTCAAGGCGAATTCAAATTTTAAATTCTTGTCTGAAGCCGTGAGCTTAAAACATTTTCGCCAAATGATTTTAATTGGACTTCCCGTGATTTTGGGACGTGGCACGGCGGTTTTGCGTCTTGAGTTTTTTACGAGAATGTCGGTTGCATTGGCAAGCGGTGTCGGTGTTGCCACATATGCCGCGATTGAAAATTTTTCGGGACTGTTGGAAATAATCCCAAAAGCATTCGGCTTGTCAACGCAAATGATTGGCGGAATTTTAATCGGCGAACGAGATAAAAATTCAATCCTGCGCTTGATGAAACTCGCGCTGAAATATTCGCTGATAATTTCTTTGATAATCACGGCGGCTGTATTTTTTGGAGCACCGACAATCGCAGACCTTTACACGCACGACGACGCAACGGATTATCAAATGACGCTTGAGGGATTTCAACTTGCGATAGCATTTTTGCCACTGTGCGCGGTCGGAATAATTTTTACGTATTATTATCAAGCTTGCGGACGATTTAAACTCGTGAGCAATTTGACAGTCGCGGGCAATGTCGGATTCATCGTGCCAATAGCTTTACTCTTGACGCCGCATTTCGGAATAAACGGACTATGGTTATCCTTCCCGCTGAGTTATGTCGCATTCCTGTTCGTGATATTTTTTATAACATGTCGACATTGCGGAAGAATAACTTTTCGGCTGGAAGATTATCTGCTGTTGCCTGAAGACTTCGACGTTGCCAACGATAAACAGCTTAACATAACCGTCACGAATAAAGCGGAGGTTTTGGGGCTTTCGGAACGCACTCAAACTTTTTGCGAGGATTGCGGTATCGACGGACGGCGCAGTATGTTTGCAGGAATTTGTATCGAGGAAATGGCGGGCAATATCGTTGATTACGGCTTTGATGGCGGCGAAAAACATTTCGTTGACGTGCGAGTTATCGTAAAGGGCGAGCAAGTTATAATCCGACTACGCGACGACTGCCGACCGTTTGACCCGAAAAAATGGGCGAAGATTCATAATCCTGAAGATGCCGCCTCTCATATCGGGATAAGGCTTTGCAGAAAAATTTCTACCGAATTCAATTATGTAAACGTCTTGAAGTTAAACAATCTGATTATCAAGCTTTAATTGAAGTGCGCGACGACTGCCGACCGTTTGACCCGAAAAAATAAGCGGAAATTAATAATCCGGAAGATCCCGTTGCTCATATCGGGATAAGGCTTTGCAGAAAAATTTCTACCGAATTCGATTATGTAAACGTTTTAAAGCTGAACAATCTGATTGTAAAAATTTAACAAAGGAAGGATCGTTATGTTTATGAAAGACCACGTAACTAAACAGGCGCGGCGGGCAAAAGAAGCGTCGCGAAAATTGGCGTGCATTCCCGAAGAAGTTCGCAACACAGCACTTTTGGCAATGTCGTGGGACTTGGAAGCACGGCAAGATGAAATTTTAGAGGCGAACGCCAAAGAGGTCGCGGCGGCTAAGGAACGAGCTACGCGGCTCAACATGATTGACAGATTGATTTTGACGCCGAAAAGAATTCACGACATGGCAGAGGGAATTCGTCAAGTTGTAAAGTTGCCTGACCCGCTGGGTAAATTGGACCTTGAAACTGTGCGCCCGAATGGTTTAAAAATTCGTCGTGTGCGCGTTCCGTTTGGTGTCGTGGGTATTGTTTATGAGGCGCGCCCAAATGTCACGGCGGACGCAATCGCGCTTTGCATTAAATCGGGCAATGCTTGTATTCTGCGCGGCGGCTCGGAGGCTGTTCGCACCAATAAAAAAATTTCCGATATACTTAAAGAGGCGGCGACGGCTAACGGCATTCCTTCTACGGCGATTGAATTTATCGGCATAATGGATCGCGACGCCGTTGTTGTCATGTGCAGATTACGCAAGCTCGTCGACGTGATTATTCCGCGTGGTGGCGCAGGATTAATTGCTCGCGTCATTGAGCACAGCAACGTCCCCGTTATCGAGACCGGAACCGGTGTTTGTCATACTTTCGTTGATAAGACTGCCGACCTTGACATGGCGATTAAAATTTGTATGAATGCAAAAACTTCGCGCCCGTCGGTTTGCAACGCAATGGAAACGCTTTTGATTCACAAGGACATTGCGGAAGAATTTTTACCTAAAGTTGCGGAGGCTTTGACGGAGGCTAAAGTTGAGTTGCGCGGTGACGAGGCAAGCCGAAAAATTTTCCCCGACATGAAAGAGGCTGTCGAGGAAGATTGGACGACCGAATACAACGATTTGATTTTGTCCGTGAAAATTGTTGACGACGTGGACGCGGCGATTGAGCATATTAACAAATACAGTAGCGCACATTCTGACGCGATTATAACCCGCGACGCTGACAACGCCAAAAAGTTTGAACTTATGGTTGATTCGGCTGATGTTTATGTAAATGCCTCGACGCGCTTCACTGACGGCTTTGAATTCGGATTCGGCGCGGAAATCGGTATCAGCACGCAGAAACTTCACGCTCGTGGACCTATGGGGCTTGAGGCTTTAACCACTATGAAATATTTAATCGAAGGCGACGGGCAGGTTAGAGGCTAGTGGCTAGTGGTTAGAAATGAAAATTTTTTCTGGTTACGTTCGGGCGTTGAGAAATTATTTACGCACTCCAAAAGCTCGCCACGATTTAAAAGACTTCGCCCGCGCAGGTTGCATAATTTTACTGACTGCATTTATAATTTTTATTATCGGAAAGGTTATCAATTAAATGACGATTTCTCTTGCCCCTTCCCCATTGCCCCTTGCCCCTACCAAAATCGGCATAATGGGTGGCACCTTCGACCCGATACATTTGGGACATTTGGCGACGGCGGAGGCTGTTCGTGAAAATTTTTCACTCGACGAAATTTTATTTATCCCCGCCGCCCGTCCGCCCCATAAGCTCGGCAAAAATATCACAGACGAAATTCACCGCTTGGAAATGACAATTCTCGCGACGCAATCAAATAAATTCTTCCGCGTATCAGATATGGAACTCAAGCGCAAGGGCTTATCCTACACGCTAGACACTATGAACGAACTGCATAAAACTTTTGGACACTCAACGGAATTATTTTTTATAATGGGCGCAGATTCGTTAGCGGATTTATCTAAGTGGCACGCGGCAAAAGAATTAGTCGCTAAATGTCATTTCATAGCGACGACGCGGCAGGGTGTGGACGTAAATTTTTCAGCGGTAGAAAAATTTTTCGGCGCGGCGGCTAAAGAACATATTCACCGAGTGACGACGCCGGGACTTGAAATTTCCTCAACTGACATTCGCGAAAAAATTCGGAGTGGACGTTCGATAAAATATCTCGTGCCTGAAGCCGTCGAAGAATATATTTTGCGGGAGGAGCTTTACTTGTGACAAATTTGGATTATCTTTACAATCCCGAATCCGCTAAAAAATCTCAAGTTTTCAACAGAAAATATTTTGTCGACAAAAAGTTGAGTTTCCGAACCATTGAACGCGGTATGATTCTCCCGCCTAGCCCTACCGACGACGACGGAAAAAGGAAATTTCTCGGCTACGGTGGCATTGTCGACAACAACGGCGAATTTATAAAAGAAAGTTTTATTCATTACGAAACCGGCGGAAAGTATACGCCTCCCTCCGAATCAATTCAGCACAGCAATGAAACTGTTATTTATCTAGGAACTTCTTGGCCTGTGTGGGGACATGTAATCACTGATAATATTCGCCGTTTGTGGTTCTTGACCAGCGAATATTTTAATTCGTTTAAAAATTGTCCACTCGTTTATATTGTAACTTGGAGTGATATTAAGCCGCAAAAAAATTTCTGTAGATTGCTTGAAATTTTAGGCGTTGACGTTGAAAGACTTCGCCCGATAACTCAACCGACACAGTTTGAAAATATCATTCTTCCTGATGAATCATTTAATATACTCGCTCCACCAAGCGGATTTACGGCGGAATATAAAGAGGCGATTGATCGTGTAAGAGAATTCGCGCTGAAAAATTGTACGCCGACTTTAAATAATAAAATCTACTATTTTCACGACGTAAAAGCGCAGTTTGGCGCGGAACGGTTTGCAGAATATTTTAAAGCTAAAGGTTACACAATCATTCGCCCTGAAAGATTAACGCTTGATGAACAGCTCAATCTCTTAATAAACTGCAAAAGTTTTGCTTCAACGCTCGGCTCCTGTGCGCATAATTCTATGTTCCTTCGTGACAAAACGGAATCAATTTTCATTCCGCGTAATCCTGATAGATTTACAGTTTATCAGCCGGTGATAGACGAACTGCGCACTTTAAATGCAAATTATGTTGATACGTCGTTGTCTATATATGGCAATTCTTTAGTCGGTCCATTTTATTACATGCTTAGCGAGCAGTTAAAGCGATTTTTTGGAGATAAATTTGACGGCTACGAAGAAGAGGACTTTAAAAATTTTTTGCAATACATGAAGTATTCGCTGGACAGTGGCAACGAACTTAATCAAAATTTTGTAGCCGGTTATGGTTCAATTCTAACTGACTTTATAGAACAGTTGCGACGGCGCAAAGATTTAATAGAAAATTCCGGAATGGATTCGTTTAACTGGGATAAATTTCGTCCGAAAATTAGTTATCAAACGCATGTCTCTGTTAGAGGCTGGAACGACGGCTGGAAGAATGAAAATCAACTTAGCAATCCCTTAACCAGAAAAAATGATATTCAGGCGATAAAGATAAATTTGCCCGGTCACAAAGTATATTACTCGGTTTACTATAATGACGCGGAAGGCTGGTCGGCGGAAGTCGTATCTCCTAAAGTGGCAGGCACAATCGGCAAATCCATTTACGGAATTAAAATTTGGCTTGACGAAACGAGCGCAAAGAAATTTGATATTCTTTACCGCGTGTACAAGTATGACGGCAAGTGGACTTCTTGGGCTAAGAACGGCGAAATAATTTATTCGCATGGCATTAAGTTAAACGCGATTCAAATAAAATTAGAACCTAAATAAAATTTGACTATGGAGATTATGTATGATTATTGACGAAATGCGGCGCGAACTTCAACGCCGTCTGAAGAAAAGCAGATTTGCACATTCAATCGGCGTGGCAAATACGGCGGTTAAGTTGGCAAAAAGATTCGGCGTCGACGAAATCAAAGCTTACGTTGCCGGATTGCTCCACGATTGCGCCAGAGAATTTGAGAATGACGAGTTGCCCGCGCAGGCTGAAATTCGCGGAATAAAAATCGGTGAGGTTGAACAGGCAATGCCTCTACTCCTGCACCCCTACATTGGCGCGAAAATGATTAAGGAAATTTACGGCGTGGACGATGCGGAGATTGCTCAAGCGATTTATCGGCACACAGTCGGCGCAAGGGATATGACCGCGCTTGATAAAATTATTTACTTCGCAGATATGATTGAGCCGAATAGAAATTATCCAGGCGTAGAAAAACTTCGCGCCCTTGCCGAGATTGCCGAGCTTGACGAAATTTTGTTGACGGCGTTCAGCGAGTCGATTATCTTCGTCGTGCAAAAAAATTCTCTTGTGCACCCCGACACCGTCGCCGCCAGAAATTATTTGCTTTTGAACAAGTAAGGAAATGAGCGGAACCATATGGCTAACGAAACCAAAGACAACATAGAAAAAAAACGCAAAAGCATGAGGCGTAGGCGCAGAATTAAAGCCTTCCGCCTGATTTTTGCGTTGGTAATTTTGTGCTTGATTGGTTCCGCAGTTTTATTTGTCGGCTACAGTATATACAATGCGGGGATTCGCGTTTATAATGAGTTCACGGATATGTATCAAGGCTACAACGACCGCAGAACGGCGCGTATGGGCTCGACGGATCCAAAGTTTGAAGGCTACACGAATATTTTGATATTGGGTGTGGACGACAGCGAACGCCAAGAGGCTGATACAATTTTGGTTTTAAGTTTTTCAAACGACACGGGCAAAAGTCGGATTATCGGCATACCGCGCGACACGTGGATAACTTCGCGCAGTCACTCCGGCAAAATCGGTACGCTTTACAGCTGGGGCGGCGCAAATGTCCTCGTCCGCGAAGTTTCTAAACTTTTGGGCGTTCCGATTCATCAATACATAATTATCGACATGAATACTTTTGCGGATTTGATTGATATTTTGGGCGGGCTTGATATTTACGTCGAGGAAAATATGGATTACGACGACGAATTCTCCGGCTTGTCGATTCATATTCCGCAAGGCTATCAACATTTATCGGGCGAGGAAGTTCAAAAATATTTGCGGTATAAGGGCGAAAAACTCGGCGACGTTGGACGAGTTCAGCGGCAACAGAAATTTATCAAGGCACTTTACGCAAAAGTTCTGCAGCTCGACACGATACCAAAGTTACCAGCCATTGCTGATATTTTCCGCAATAGAATGGAGACCAGCGCGGAAATTTTCGATTCGGCACATTTAGCAAACGTGTTAAGAAAAATGAGTTCAGATCCGCCAACGACGCTTATGTTGCCAGGCGCGGAAAATTTAGACGGCGCATGGGTTCCCAACGTCGCTGAAGTCGAAGTGCGAATGAGTGAACTTTTCCCGTTGCATGATATAATTTCGCAGTCAGTCGAAGGCGACGCGGACAGCGAACCAATAGGCGAATAACTAACAACTAAAATGGAGGTATGTGATTTGAAAACTTTTGAATTGGCGAAGAAAATTTGCAAGGCGGCGAGCGACAAAAAGGCAAGCGAAGTCATAACAATGGACATGCGCAACGTAATGTTCTCGACGGATTATTTTGTAGTGTGTTCGGCGCAAACGGCAACTCAAGTGCGTGCGATTGCCGACAATATTGAAGAGGAGCTTGACAAGGAAGGAATTCATTTCAGCCACCGCGAGGGCTATCACGAAGGCGAATGGATTCTGCTGGATTATGGTGACGTGGTTGCGCACATTTTTAAGGAAGAAAATCGCCAATACTACGCGCTCGAACAGCTCTGGAGCGAGGCTAAGATAAAACTCTATGAAGAATAAATTACAGCTCAAGCCCATGACGGTTGCCGAGCTTAAAGTTGTCCGTATGAGCGATATGGGAGCTTTTCTCGACGCGGGCACCGGCAAAACTTCCAACGATATACTTTTGCATAAAGCACAACAAACGGCGGAAGTTAAAATCGGCGACGTCGTAAAAGTTTTTCTCTACCTCGACCCGAAAAAAAGATTGACGGCGAGTATGAGGGTTCCGAAAATGCGCGAAGGGCAAATTGCGCGGCTTAAAATTATTAACGTGACTAAGGACGGCGCATTTGTCGATGTGGGAGCCGAGCGCGGAATTTTTATGCCGTTTGCTGAAATGCGCGGGCGTCCTAAAGTCGGGGAAATTGTTTGGGCTAAACTTTACAGCGATAAATCGG
This sequence comes from uncultured Selenomonadales bacterium, assembly GCA_946406415.1. GTDB lineage: Bacteria > Bacillota > Negativicutes > Selenomonadales > Selenomonadaceae > Quinella. The sequence goes on from CAMJKR010000029.1 coordinate 11,771, forward strand.
GGCGGCTTGCGGCGTCCATGAAAGTTTCTGATGAAATTCGTCGCGCCTCCAAGCCCGCAGAAAATATTAAGCGTGGCGATAAAGTTAAGGGCGCAGTTTTTAATATCATTGACGCGGGGGCATTCGTCTTCAGCGAGGAACGTTATATCGTCTTCATTGCGCGAAAAGAAATGCCACGTGAATTGAGGATAGGCGAAGTCGTCGAGGCGCGAGTAACTTTTTTGCGCGAGGACGGTCGCCTTGACGCTTCCTTGCGCGAGATAAAAGAAAATGCCCTTGAGCGCGACGCCGAAAAAATTTTTGCCTTCATGCAGAAAAACGGCGGCGCAATGAATTTCCATGACAAAACCGCGCCCGAAAAAATTCAAGCCGTATTTAAAATCAGTAAGGCGGCGTTTAAGCGAGCAGTCGGACATCTTTATTACGAACGGCGAATAGAAAAAATTGACGGCGGCTTCAAAATTGTAGATAAATAAAAAAAAGCGTCGGGAGAAAATCCTGACGCTTAATTTTTTTTTGCTAAATTTTTTTTGCTACAGTTTATTTATCTAACCAATCACTCATGCCCAAATGTACAACATATTCTTTAGCACATTCGTAATAATGCATAGCTGAAGTCCTTAACGCAACAATTTCGTCCTCGCGAAGGGCACGCATAATCTTAGCGGGATTGCCGAAAACCAACGAATTATTCGGGATTTTTTTATACTGCGTAACGACCGTACCCGCGCCGATAATGCAGTTGTTGCCAATCTCCGAATAGCCGAGAATTATCGAGCCCATGCCAATTAAACAGTCGTCGCCGATAGAGCGGCAATGAATAATCGCGTTGTGACCGACAGTTACGTAATTGCCAATTTCGGTCGGCGTGTCGCCCATAACGTGAACGGTGCAGTTGTCTTGAATGTTCGTGTAGTTGCCAATCCTCACGGGCTGAAAATCGCCGCGAACTGTGACACCAAACCAAATGCTTGACCCTGCGCCAATAACCACGTCGCCGACAACAGAGGCACTCGGCGCAACAAAAACATCTTTAGCGATTTTCGGTTGCTTGCCCTTATAAGGCAGAATGACAGGTTCCATTTGCTCAATCCTCCTTTAAAAGTTATTCAAGTATCGCTCTTGTGCGGAAGCCACTCCACTTGTATTTTAATTTCCTCACCGGCTTTGGCGTCTATTATGTGATTATAAAATTTATCGTGCCAAGCGGATGTAATTTGGTCGAATATAACTTTTCCGTTTATCGTCAACTTAGTGTAGTCAATCCAATACGGAATTCGTTTAGATTTATCTTTCGGGTCGCGGATATCTAATCCTCTAAGATTCAACTGAATTTTTCCGTCTACACTAGCTTTAGCGACAAAATCCATATTACCTTCATAAGATTGAATTTGATAGCCAACGCCGTCTTTTTGGAGCCAATTAGGTTTTTTCATTTCGGCTTTGTTATCGGACATGTTGAGG
>CAMJKR010000030.1 GCA_946406415.1 uncultured Selenomonadales bacterium
GGACTGCGACCTTATCGGCTACCCGTTGCGCGTGACGATTAGCCCGAAAACTTTGGACAGCGGCAACGTTGAAATAAAAATTCGCCGGAGCGGGGAATTTATAAACTTTCCTCGCGGCGAATGCGTAAAAAAAATTTTGGAACTGTTGGAGACTTTGTAAATGAAAACAGCATTGACGATAGCAGGTTCGGACAGTTCTGGCGGCGCGGGCATTCAAGCTGACTTAAAAACTTTTTTAGCGAACGGCGTTTACGGCATGAGCGCGATAACTGCTTTGACTGCGCAGAATACTTGCGGGGTGCGTTCTGTGCTGAATTCTACGACTGAATTTTTATGCGACCAACTTGACGCGATTTTTGAGGACATTGAACCCGACGCAATTAAAATCGGCATGGTATCTTCTGCTAAGCTGATTAAAGTTATCGCGGCTAAGTTGAAATTTCGCAAGGCAAAAAATATCGTCGTCGACCCGGTGATGATTGCAACTTCCGGCGCACGATTAATTGACGAGGACGCCGTTAAAACTCTTAAAGAATAACTTTTTCCATTAGCCACGATAATCACGCCCAACTTGCCCGTACTTGAAAAAATTTCCGGCGAAAAAATTTCCTCTCCGCATGAAATGGAACTTGCCGCGCAGAAAATTTTTGAGCAATACGGTTGTGCGGTTTTGGCTAAGGGCGGGCATGGACATAACGACGCAAATGATTTTCTGTACGACGGCGCGGGCAAATGGTTTTACGGGCGGCGAATTGATACGCAAAACACGCACGGCACAGGTTGTACGTTAAGTTCAGCGATAACTGCCAATCTTGCCAAAGGTTATGACTTAAAAACGTCGGTTGGGCGTGCGAAAAGTTATTTGACGGGCGCATTGTCGACAGGCTTAAATCTGGGCGCGGGCAATGGACCTTTAGACCACAGCTTTAATCTGCGCGGCTCTGATTTTAATGATTGAGGAGGCGACAACTTTGAAAATAGCTTATGCGCAAATGAAAATCGCGGCGGGACATCCCGACGTTAACACTAAAAAAATTTTGCAACTTATCGACGAGGCGCGAGCGGGCAACGCGGACATTGTAATTTTTCCTTATATGGCAGTTTCGGGACAAATGCTTGGTGGCGCGTGTTATCAAGAAAGTTTCAAGCGCGATTGTGAACTTTGCACGGAAGAAATTATCGCGACGGCAAAGAATATTGTCGTTGTCCTTGATGGCACAAAAAGTTTCGAGAAATTCGACGTGAAATTTATTTCCGAGCCATTCACCTTTGAAAAAATTTTCCCCGACGAAAAAATTTCTCGTCCTGTGATTCAAATCGGTTGCGTTGGCATTCAAAACACGGGCAAGACGGTTTATACGTTTGACGGTCAAAGCGCAGTTTATAATTCACGCGGCGAAATTGTTCAATATGCCGGACTGTTCGAGGAAAGTTTGAACTTCGTTGAGCTTGAAGAGATTGACAAAATGCCCGTGCTTGAAGTTCCTGAAATTTCTGAGACGGAAAAATTTTATCGTGCGCTAAGTTATGGCGTAAAAGAATTTCTCGCGCAAATCGGTATAAGTAAAGTTGTCATCGGTGTAAGCGGCGGAATTGATTCGGCAGTTGCGGCGGCTCTTTATACAAAAGTTCTCGGCGCGGAAAATGTTTATCTGGTCAACATGCCAAGCGTTTTCAATTCGGAGACGACCAAAAACCTAAGTGAACAGCTTGCCAAAAATTTGGGTTGCAAATATTATGTCGTGCCAATTCAAGAGTCGGTTGATTGGACGGTTAAACAGCTTGAGGAACGCGGCATTAAAGTTTCGAGTTTCGTTAAGGAAAATATTCAAGCCCGCGACCGCAGTGCGAGGATTTTGGCGGCGATTGCGGCGGCTGTCGGCGGCGGTTTCACCTGCAACGCTAACAAGGCAGAATCAACCGTTGGGTATGCCACGCTCTACGGTGACGAGGCAGGATTTTTATCTGCGCTTGCTGATTTGTGGAAGTATCAAGTTTACGACCTTGCCCGCTACATGAACGAAAAAATTTATAAGCGCGAAGTCATTCCGCAAGGGATAATTGATATTGTTCCGAGTGCTGAACTTTCAACGGCGCAAAACGTCGACGAGGGCAAGGGCGACCCACTCAAATATCCTTATCACGATTACTTATTCCGCGCTTTTGTAGAAAAAAATCAAACGCCCGAAGAAATTTTGACGTGGTACGCAAGCGGCGAGCTTGAAAAAAATATCGGTTGTGCGGCTGGGCTTGTCGAAAAATATTTCCCGACCGCGCAGGACTTTATTGCTGATTTGGAACGTTGGTGGAAGGCGTTCACGGGTATGGGCGTCGCCAAAAGAATTCAATCGCCGCCGATACTTGCTGTTACCGATTTTCCCTATGGAAAGAAAAGCGAATCTCAAAACGGCATTCACTTCACGAAAAAATATCTTGAGCTTAAAAATAAATTGCTTGTCCGCTAATAAATACTGCAACAAAAAATCCCCCGCACTTGCAGGGGATATTTTTTACTGAATCGGAACAATTTGCCGTAAAACACGACCGATTTAAACCTGAAACAATAATGAATTCTCGTTGCCCTAAAGCACAAGCTCTGCTACAATACACTCGACGCAAGGAAGCGCGAAAAGATTCAAGGGCAGTACCACAAAGGAGTTGTTCAAAATGAAACGTAACTACAAAGTTAAAAATAGAGCTAATAAAATTGCGACGTGCGCTGAAGTTAACACGGCGGCGCGTGCAAAAGAAGTTTCCTTCATAATGGTTGCCAAGGGCGTGCTCGCCTTCAGAGAGAGCGCACATCTTATCAAAGTCGCAGAGGATACGGATTGCATAATCAGTATTGCCTCCGGCAAAAAATACGGCACGACCAAAAGTATTCTCTCGCTAGTCAATCTCGGTATCACGTCCGGCAAAAGTCTCGTGCTTAACATAAAAGGCGAACGCAACGAAGAGGCTTTCCGTGAAGTTTCAAAGATTATCGGCGGCGAAACCGACTCCAACAGTTGAATGCATTCATCTTAACATTTTAACCCACCCACTCATAAAATACCCACTCACAAAGTCCCCGGCTTTATGTCGCGGACTTCTTTTTTACAAAAAAATACCTCCCGAATTAAGGAGGCATTTTTTATTAATCGTCTTCGTTAGCAAAGAGTTCGCAATAGTAACCGTTCTTGCCGTTATTCTTTACGTGGTAAACTGCTTTATCCGCTGAAGCAAACAGGCTGTCATAATCGCGCCCGTTCTGTGGAGCAATCGCAATTCCAATACTTGCCGTGACAAAATGCGACCGCCCCTCCAACGCAAGATTAAATGCGATTTGCTTAATCTGTTCAGCCTTGCGAATCACAACTTCCATATTCGGCAGGCTGTCAACGATTACAACAAATTCGTCGCCGCCAAAACGTCCAATGCAATCATTCGGGCGGAAAATTTTCTTCAAACCCTTAGCGAATTCAACCAAAACTTTATCGCCGAATTGATGCCCCAAAAGGTCGTTGACTTCCTTAAAGTGGTCGAGGTCGATTATATAAAACGCCATGAAAATATTTGAGTTCTCGTTTTCGTTAAAGGTCTTGAGTTTCATTTTGCAGAGATTTTCCATTGTCTTTTTATTGAAAAGCTCCGTCAATTTATCAAGCTCGGATTCAAGTTGATAGGCGTCGCGCTCCGAACGAATTTTATTGAACGCCTTCGCCATTTGTCCCAATTCGTCGTCGCCGGATACTTCGATTTTCTCAACGTCAGTTTTGCCGCTGACAATTTCCTCAACAACGTTAGTCATTTCGACAATCGGTTTTGTTACACGCATTGTTAACAGGTAAGCAACGAGCGTCCCGATAAACAGCACAACCATTCCGAATATTAATGCCTTAACCGCCTTATCGTAAACTTGGTCAAGAATATAATGGTAAGGACGAATCGTGACAATCATCCAGCCCGTATCCAAATTGCGCGAATAAGTCGCCAATGAGTCCTCGTTGTTAACATCAATGCGAATAACGCCCGTGCTGTTATAAATCCTGTCCAGAATAAATTTGTAGCTGTTATCAATGGCGTATTCGTTATTAATTTTGTCGTGCCCGTTTGAATTAACAATGATTCGCCCGGTGCGATCCATTACGATAACATAAACTTCGCTGTCGTCCAATGTCATAACATAATCTTGCAGGGCGGTAAGGTCAAAGTTCCGTTGAACCATGCCAATAGCTTTGCCCGTCGCGTCGAATATGGGGACTTCAATGACGATAATCATTTTGCCGGTCGCCATACTCGAAATAATGTCGGAGACGTAACCTCTGCCTTTCATAGCCTCTTGAAAGTGTTGGCGTTTATTCAAGTTCACGAGCGTTGCGCCGTCCGTGCGAATCATCTGCCAACCGTCGGCTCCTGTCAAAGCCGTAAGATTATTATCGTCAAAAATTTCGTCCGCGTCTTTTAATATTTTAAAAACGTATTCGTGCTTGTCTTCAGTTGGTTTTTGAACGTACTCAATTATAGTCGGGCTCATGGACAGCGATTTGAGCACGGCTTGGTTTCTGGCGATAAGGTCGCTTATGTGTTCGGATATGATAATATTTCTGAGCAAGCTGTTTTGTTTGTAGGAATCCTCCAATTCGGCGATAGTGTTAATCGCGCCGGCAGTCACGAGAATGACAAACGGAATTGCCGCCATCATGATAAACAGCATGAAAAGTTTTGCTCGAATACCCTTGCTAATTTCCATAGTCTTAATCCAAATTATTTACCAAAAGCTTATTGGGAAAATAATTTTAATCGGAGCTTTGCCCTCCCCCTTAACTTGTTGACGGTCGAAAACAAATTATTTGCCAAAAGCTCTTATCAGCGAAATCATTGCAGGGAAAAGTAAGACGACAAATATTGACGGGAAGATAAACAAAACCATTGGGAAAATAATTTTAACCGGAGCTTTTAATGCCAATGCTTTGACGTGTTGGCGGTGACGGTCGCGCATATTGTCCGCCTGAACTTTAAGCGTTCGCGTCATGCTCGTACCCAATTTTTCCGCCTGAATTATTGACGTTGTAAATAAATAAACTTCCTCCAAATCGCACCGCTTAGCTAAATTTGTCAGCGCGTATTGGTGCGTCATGCCCAATGCTACGTCGTTTTGCATACGTTTGAATTCGTCGATAAGTGGTCCATGCATACGCTTAGTCATTTTACCTACTGCGCCGTCAAAAGACAAGCCCGCTTGAACACTTACACAAAGAATATCTAAAAATTCTGGCAGTTGCTTGCGAATTGCCTTTTGCCGATTTCTGATTGCCGAATTTAATATCGCGAATGGAACAGCCGCTCCCACAAACGCGCCGATTAGAATCATAAAAATTTTCTGTAGCGGGTGCAATTCCATGCTCTGAATCATTATGATTGCAAGTGCCGTCGATGCAACAATCGCTAAGCACCAAACAGTAATCAGCCGTTTAACGCTCCAAATACCCATTTTGCCCGCGTGAAAAATTTTATCCTCAAGTTGCAGTCGAATTTCGTTAGGCGTAAACCGTTGAAAACGTTCCTCTAAAGAGTTTAGAAACGGGCGAATTCTGCGCCGAAAAAATCTTGCAAATGCGTGTTCCGTGTGAGTAAACTGCGCGGCGGCACTGGGCAACAGCTTTACAATCGTCGGCACTACATTTTTCTTTTGCTTAGGTCTTTTGGCGCGTTCCGCTTCCGCCTGGTCAATCATTTCGTGCAAACGTTTTCTTAGTTGCGCTTCGGGGTTTTGCTTATAATACATTAATCCGAACGCGATTGCCATTGAAAAAAAAAGTGAGGCAACAAGTGCCATGAGACCAGCCATAGCCGTTCACCTCTTTCGTCCGCTCGTGAAAAATGATTTTGGCAAGTCGACACCGTTCATTTGGAATTTGTCCATAAAGCTCGGCATAAGCCCTAAGCTTTCGTAATGCCCGACGGATTTGCCTTTCTCGTCGATTCGTTCCTGCACATAGCGGAATAAATCTTGCAAAACAATCGTGTCGCCTTCCATGCCTTGCACTTCAGTTATATAAGTTATTTTGCGGGTGCCGTCGCGAATTCTGGACTGTTGCAGGATTAAATCAATCGCGGAGGAAACTTGCGTGCGAACTGCGCGGACGGGCAATTCCATACCCGCCATTAAAACCATAGTCTCCAAGCGGCTCAAAACGTCGCGTGGTGTATTGGCGTGTGCAGTCGTCAAGGAGCCGTCGTGACCGGTATTCATAGCCTGCAACATGTCGAGAGCCTCGCCCGAACGAACCTCCCCGACGATAATTCTATCTGGACGCATACGCAAAGCATTTCTAACTAAGTCACGAATTGTTATCGCGCCGTTGCCTTCCAAGTTAGGCGGGCGGCTTTCCAAAGTTACGACGTGCGTTTGCTGAAGTCTAAGTTCAGCCGCGTCCTCAATCGTAACAATTCTGTCAGTTGCCGGAATAAACGACGATAGAACATTTAGCGTTGTAGTTTTGCCGGAGCCGGTGCCGCCGCTTACCAAAATATTCAGCCGTGCACGAACACAAGCATCGAGAAAAACCGCCATATCCTCGCTAAGCGTGCCGAAATTTACCAAGTCTTGAATCGACAGAGCCTTTTTAGAAAATTTACGGATTGTGATAGTGGGACCGACCAAAGACAGCGGCGGGATAATTATATTGACGCGGGAACCGTCAGCGAGGCGGGCGTCAACCAGCGGCGAAGATTCATCAACGCGGCGACCGAGCGGCGTCAAAATCCGTTCAATGATATTCATCAAGTGCGCGTTGTCATAAAAGTGCACGTCGGTTAATTTGAGTTTGCCCTTCTGCTCAATAAAAATTTGCTTAGGTCCGTTTACCATAATTTCTGTAATGGTATCGTTTTGAAGGAGCGGTTCCAATGGTCCCAAGCCCAAAAGTTCGTTGCTTATGTCGTCAACTAAATGAAGACGTTCGCCACGTGACAGAGGATAAGCATTTTCTGCCATTTCGCGGTTGCTGTAAACGGAAATTATACTTTTAATTTGTTCCCGTGCCTCTTCGCCGCGAACTAAAATTTGCTGTTCTTCGGGCGTCATCTCGTCGACTATGCGGCGGTGAACTGCCAGCTTGAGTTCCTGCATTACGTCGTTTTTGGCGGTTAATGCACGTCTACCCGCGAATGCCGACGCCTCAACAGGTGCGTCGCGTTCCTGCTGTATTTGCTTTTCCGTGTAGTCAGGTTGCACTTGCGGCAGTTGTTGTTTTACTTCTGGTTTAGACGACCGCGAAGGTTCGGGAGCCGGACGTTTTTCTTCCTTCTTGCCGCCTAGTCGTTCCAGCAATGAAAGTGATCTTGCCATAAATTTTTCCCTCCCGAGCTCGGTTATGTCTCTTAGTCTGTTATCTTGGTAATATCATCTTGTAGTTCAACTCGCATGCGATATTCAATCGTTTTAATTGTTTTAGGCGGGAAATCTATCATCTCTAAGATAACGGGAAGATTTTTCTCGCGCTCAAAAGTTACGTCGATTACAACGTCTTGACCTTTAATCTTTGTTGTGGTTACGCCGTCTTCTTCAATAACTTCAACTTCTGTAGGTACAAGTTTGACCGTAGGCGTGGGCGTGTAAAATTTAATTGATACTTCTTCTTTCCAAAGCTGTTTTAACCAATCCTCTTGACTTTTCTTCATGGATTCGCGCTGAGTTGTATTTTTTACAACGGCTATTTGGCGGGCGGCTGTTCTGACGGCGTTGCTGTAGTGCATATATTGCATAAACATAATTCCACCATAAATCATGCCGAAAATCATCATAAAGATTATCGGTGCCATGAGCGCGAATTCTACTGCTGATTGACCGCGTTGCTTTCGCATAATCCCGCCCTCCTCTGAAAAAAGAGCCTCCAAAATTAATTCTGGAAGCTCATAAAATTTTTTTGTTAAGCTAATCGTTTCTTATTTGGTTTTTGCTTGTCCTCAGCTGTCCTTAGTAGCCGGAAGCAGCGGTATTCGTAGCAGCCTGGCTAGCACTACTTACCATGCTGGCTGCGCCGCTGAATGCGTTTTTAATCGCACCGCCCAAGCCGTTGTTAAGTGCAACAATAGCAATACCCGCAACGAACGCAATGATGAGCGCGTACTCGACCATGCCCTGACCTTTCTCCGAAGCTTTGAGCTTTTTAATCAGCTTATCGATATACTTAATCATGATTATCTCCTCCAAACTATATATTCTTCCTTGACGACCTGTCCTGTCACGACTAAGCCGATTAATTTACGTGTTGCTATTTTAAACCATTAGTCAAAAAAATTCAAGTGGTTTCATGTTTTTTTCAAATTTCTATGTCGACAATTCTGCGAATGACGATAAAGCCGATAAATTCCATAATGACTGCAACGGCAAGGGCAATGCGTCCGCTTTCTTCTGTGACCAACAACATTGTCTGATCGTGATTAAAGACGTAACAGAACGCAGCGGTAACAAATGGCAAAACGATAAGCACCCACGCAGAAAATCTACCTTGAGCAGTCAAAGCTTTAATTTCGCGTTTCATGCGGATTCGCTCGTTAATCGTGTCGCTGATTGTGTCGAGGATTTGAGCGAGGTTGCCGCCAATTTCGCGCTGAATCAAAACCGCCGTGACAACTAAATCATAGTCGGGACTGCCAACGCGCCTGTTCATTTGCTCCAAAGCGTCTTCAAGCGTAACGCCCATTGCAATATCGGTTGACACGCGCTCAAATTCCGTACTCATTGGCGGCTCCATTTCCTTTGCTACTACGTCCATTGCCTGTTGAAAGCTGTAGCCCGCACGCAATGCATTTGCGACCGTCGTCAAGCAATCGCCTAATTGTTCGGTAAATGCCTTGAGTCGACGTTGAGTTTTCATTCTTACCCAAAGGAACAGCATTAATATAATTCCTAAACTAGTTAGCGGCGCGAATGTGATATTGAACGTTATGATGTATACCGCTATGCCGCCAAAAATCGCACATATCAAAGCAATAACTATGAACTCTGCGCCGAAAAGTGGGATTCCTGCTTGCTTAAGTAGAAAGTCCAATTTCTTTGACAGGTTCCAATCTTCAATCGGCTTTGACGCCCGCTGAATAAAATTATAGGCGCGTTGCATAATATCTTCTTTATTCTGAAGTCTATTGGCGTTTTCGTCAAAATGTCGGCGCAGTCTGTGAAAAATATTTATGCTCTGGTTGCGTCGGATAAACAGCACGGAGAAAATTACAAAGAAAAAAGTTGTCACCGCGCCCATTGCCGCGATAAGAACAATCATGTTAATTACCTCCGTAAATAATTTTGTCAGTCATTTTGCTAATCGATTATAAAAGTTATGTCACTTGCTCGCGTCAATAATTTTGTCAGCCATTTCGCTAATCGACTTCATAAGAAGAGTATCACGCGGCAAGCCCTGCGCAAGGCGTCCACTGTTTGCAACGGAAATCATGCGGTATTCGTTGGGAATCATCACGTCGACGGGATAACCGAGTTGGTCAGCGATTTTCTGTCGATTTTCTTCTGTGAACGGATTAACACGAGTAAAAACCGCGTGAACTTTGCGCCGCCCGTCTGCTTGCGAGTCGAACATTTCCATAGTTTTTTTAGCGTGCTTGACTTCAAAGCCGCTGTTAATCATCGTCGTGACAAAAACAACGTTGGAAATTCTGCAAACGTTTAAAGTTACGGGATTAAAGCCCGACGGCAAATCAACCAGCACATAGCGGAAAACATTTCCCGCCATCATAACGACTTCCGTTAAACTTTCGGGAGCGACAAGCTCGGCATATTCGGGACGCTCCGGACTGCTTAAAAGTTCGACGCCCTCTTTAATCGGATAAAAATACGGCGCGAATGTCACAGGCGTTAACAGTTTAATATCCTGCGTAGCGTCAACGACCGTGCGTTTCGGCTGCTCTATATCAAAGAACATCGGCAAATCACCGAATTGTAAATCGGCGTCAATCAAGGCAACGCGCTCGCCGGTTTTTTCTGCAATCAACAAGGCAAGTATCGCCGCTAAAGTTGTGCGACCTGCGCGACCTTTTGGGCTAAAGAAAGAAATTAGCCGCGCAGGTTTACGTTCGCCGCGAATTGAGTACAGCTGAATATATTCCAAAACTTCGTGTGCCGTGAAGGGCTTTAATATGCAACCCGTCGCGCCGCCTTCCATAGACTTTTGCGCAATAAAAGGATCCCATTGATTCAGCGTGCCCAAAATGTACGCTCCAGGAAATCTTTCGACAAAATCGGGCAGAGCCTCAATCGATTCCTCGTCCTCGACATTTAAAAAGAATAAATCGGGGTGAAACATTCCCGCAGGATTAATCGCGGCGTTCGCGTGCTTGTAAGTCGAAGCAACTTCAAAATCCGGCGACCGCCTGAGCGTATTGACAATCTCGTCTAACATGTTGGGATTATTTTCGACTACAATCACTCGATAAGCCACAGTTTAACCTCCTCCGCGAAATTTCAATTAAAATTTAAACCAACTTTTAACCTTGCTGAAAAATCCGCCGCCGCTCGCCAATTCGGGCTGAATAGTCGTCTGCCTGTTGGTGTAAAGCCCGACGAGTTCATCAAAACTTTTGGTAAGCTTAGAATCGGGCGCGGCGAACATGAGCGGCTGACCGCTGTTAATGGATTTGTTGACGGACGGATAATCGTTGGGCAATCTGTGATAGAACGGCTCGCCCAAAAGTTTTTCCACGTCGCGACCGTCAATAAGTTTCTGTGAATCAGCGCGGTTTTCAACGAGGCGAATTTTACTTTCCTCGTATTCAAACCTAATCAACGTGTCATAACCAATTTTGTAATTTTTAAGCGCGGGCAAAAAGTCAATAACGCCGACATAATTTATAACGGTGCTAATGTCAAGCATAGCCAGATTTAACGCGCTGAACATAGAATTCAAGTCTAAAATAACGTAGTCAAAAAAATTTAAGTCGTTGATAATGTCCGTGACAAGCTGAACATCGGTTTGATAGGCGTCGTAAATGTAAAGCGGCGCGGGCATAATAGAAAAATTTAATCCCTCGTGCGAATAGTCAATCAGAAAATCGCGGACGTGGAATTTATCTGGGTGGTCGAGTAAGGCGCGTTGTGCTCCGGCAATCGTATTCGTGGAGGAAAGTTTCAAATAGTTAAGCACGTCTCCGAATTGTAAATCGAGGTCGGCAAGGCAGACTTTGTAACCCTCATGCGCCAAACCCGCCGCCAAATTAATTGCGGTAATTGTTTTGCCGATACCGGGCGTCGTGCTGAATACGCTGATTATAACACTGCTGCGTTCGATAGAGTGCGGCGTTGCAATAGCCATTTTAGCTCCCTCCCAAAAATTATTACTCAAAAGGCGTATCTGTTATTCTTCCATTTTTTGGATAATTTGCGGGCGGCAAAATCCTTTCTGGCTCCTCTTCTATTACAACTTCTGGTTCGGGCGGTTTAAAGTCGTGACTTTCCATAGCCTCGCGCTGTTTTTCGTGCTGGTCATACCACTCGCGCATTGGTTGCGACATTGGCGAACGCGAAATTTCCTCTTCCTCGACAAGGTAAGGCGTCACGACAATTATAATTTCGCGGTTATCTCTGGATTTTGACGTATGCTTAAAAAATTCGCCCAAAATCGGAATATCGCCGAGCAACGGGATTTTTTGAACGTTTTTTGTTTCGGAAGAATCCATAAGCCCACCGATAACGATTGGCATTCCGGAATTCAAACTTATAATGGAATCGGCACTACGCGTTGAGATAATAGGACGACCGTTGACGGCTTGTCCACTTAAATTGCTAACTTCCGCGTGAATCGCCGAATTAATTCGATTTTGCGCGTCGACAACGGGTTTAAATTGGAGAATGATACCGTAATTTTCAAAGGAGACATTAGAAGAGCCGACAGCACTTGTAGTTTCGTAGGGAATTTTGCCGCCGATTTGAATTGTCGCCTGTTCGCCGCTTAAAGTCATGACACTCGGACGCGAAAGAATTCTCGCCTTCCCCTTTGTAACCAGCGCAGTAAGTGTAGCATTAATCGGCGCGAAGTGTTGAGTTACCCACTTAATCGGATTGTTTCCAAAACGTCTTAGATCGTCAAAAGTTGACGTAACGGAGCGGCTGAAACTCGAATTGCCGCTATAATTATTGGAGCCATCTCGACTATTGCCTCCCGACGTTGAGTAATCATAACTGGTATTCGCCGAACCGTCGTCAGAGGTAGAAGAGCCGGCTGAATTATTACTGTATGAATCAGAATAAGAATTTGAGCCACTGCCGCTATAGGAACTTGACCAGCCGCTTGAGGAACTTTCACTAATTGAAGTATTTGAGCGGCTATAATCTTCGCCAAAAGAAAAAACGCCGCCGCTACCGCTCGTGCCGTATTGTAGTCCTAATTCTCTTGCGGCATCAGAATTTATTTCGATAATCTGCGCTTCAAGTCGAATTTGGGTTGGGTGAAGAATTTGGATCAGGTCTATAATCGCGCCATTAGCTTCTGATTTACTAAGTTCAATATCTTCATCTCTGCCGCTTTCCGCACTTTGCGCCGTATCCGTATTAAGTTTCATATCAAAGCCGCTACCGACTAAAAGACTGCTTTCACTGCCGGCATTAACGAAGAGTCGCGCAGTTTGCAGGGCGTAATTTTTTTCGTATTGATTTTCAACGGTGCCCGTTAGCAAAAGTCTGCCGTCGACGTATTTAACATGCACATCGGGCAATCCAATCGCCTTTTCAATCATCATAGCTTGTCCGGGGTCTTCGGGCGAAACGACGATTAAATATTCGTGGCGCACGCCGTCCAAAGTCCACACGAACAGCGCGGTTGAACCTGAAGTTGCTTTTGTTACGATTAAAAATTCTTTGGCAGAGCCTGGAAGTTGTACAACCGTCGCAATGGAAGGATCACCTACGGCAATCCGCGTTATGCGTTGTCCCATGTCCATGTAGTGCGAAGTTTGTTTTTTTATGTTGAGCGTCTCAAATTCGGCGGCTTGAACGACGCTTGCCGATAAAAAAAGTGGTACTGCCGCCAAACAAAATTTTTTAATAAATGAGTTCATGTTTATAATTCCTATGTCCTAATTATTAGTGAACGAATTGACAATCGGAGTGTTCGTTAAAGGTGTATTCGGAACAGTAACTGAAGGATTTGCATTGCCGGACGGGATTGC
>CAMJKR010000031.1 GCA_946406415.1 uncultured Selenomonadales bacterium
AGGAATTGGCGGGCGAGAGAATGGAGCGGCTGATTTATGCCCGCGAATACAAAGCGCAAGATGAAGTTTTGGAAGGCGTGACGATGCAAGTTTTCAGCGAGGACGGTAAAGTTACACACGTCGAGAACGCGACTTTTGCCGAGTGGAAAGACGGCGAATGGGTTATGCATGACGGCATGATTTACGATTTAGCCGACGAACAGCGAACACATACGATGAAATTCGACCGACAAATTTTGCCCGTCAAGGCAAGCCCGCGCCAAATCGTTCGTGAACAAAAAAAGCCCGAAGAACTTACAATGAACGAGCTTAGGGCGCAAATAGAAATTATGAAGGCGCAATACGCCAATACGAGTAAACTTGAAACGGAACTTTATCAGCGCGTAACGGTTCCAATGGCAAGTTTAATCTTCGCGCTAATTGGAGTGCCGCTGGGACTTCAGCCGACAAGAACGTCGTCATCAATGGGTTTCGCGTTGAGTGTCGTTATAATTTTCTTCTACTATGCAATCATGACGCTTGCCAATGCAATAGCTCGCGGCGGCGCAATCCCGCCAATGTACGCCGTGTGGATACCAAACGTTATCGGATTAATCGCGGGCTTTATCTTAATTTATCGGGCGTCTAAGTGAGGTTTTGTTTATGAAAAAATTTTCTGTTGAGGCTGATAAAGAGCGCGTTCAAAATCTTTATAAATTCGAGGACGCTTGCCAATGCAATAGCTCGCGGCGGCGCAATCCCGCCAATGTACGCCGTGTGGATACCAAACGTTATCGGATTAATCGCGGGCTTTATCTTAATTTATCGGGCGTCTAAGTGAGGTTTTGTTTATGAAAAAATTTTCTGTTGAAGCGGATAAAGAGCGCGTCAAAAATCTTTACAAATTCGAGGACAAGGCGCGTAATGCCGGATATAAATTAATTGCTGGCGTTGACGAGGCAGGGCGCGGCTCGCTTGTCGGACCTGTCGTTGTGGCGGCTGTTATCTTGCCGGAGGATTTGTATCTTGAACGGCTTGACGACTCCAAAAAACTTTCAGCCAAAGTTCGCGAAATTCTCTACGATAAAATTGTTTCGGCGGCGATAAGTCATCACGTCGTTTGCGTCGACATTGATGAGATTGACACGCTGAATATTTATCAAGCGACATTGGTTGGCATGAAACGCGCTGTCGAAGGTTTGGAAGTTCAGCCGGACTTAGTTTTTACTGACGCCATGAAAGTTGACTTCGACGAAATTCGCTCGCATTCGATTACGCACGGCGACGCCCTTAGTGCCTCGATAGCCGCCGCCTCGATTATTGCTAAGGTAACACGTGACCGCCTCGCCGATAAATGGGCGTTGGCTTATCCGGGTTACGGCTTTGAACACAATCGCGGCTACGGCACCCAAGAACACCTCGACGCTATCGAAAAGCTCGGTCATTGTCCTATTCATCGTAAATCATTTAATCCTGTTAAAAGTCTTTGCAACAAATAAATATCTGGAGGAAAACTTATGAGCAGTCTTGAAGTTGGTATCGTCGGTTTGCCAAATGTGGGCAAGTCGACGCTTTTTAATGCGATAACAAAAGCGGGCGCGGAGGCGGCAAATTATCCCTTCTGCACGATTGAGCCGAATGTTGGCGTTGTTGCCGTGCCCGACGGTCGATTGGAAGTTTTGACGAAACTTTACAGCTCAAAGAAAACTACGCCAGCGAGTGTTCGTTTTGTCGACATTGCGGGGCTTGTTAAGGGCGCGTCGAAGGGCGAGGGGCTTGGCAATAAATTTCTTGAACACATTCGGCAAGTTGACGCAATCGCCCATGTTGTGCGCTGTTTTGAAGACGGAAATATTACGCACGTCGCTGACACGATAGATCCTCTGCGCGATATTGATACGATTCAAACGGAGCTTTGCCTTGCCGATTTAGACGTTGTAGATAAACGGCTTACAAAAGTTGCTAAACTTTTAAAATCTGGTAGCAAAGAGGCTAAACTTGAGTCGGAGATTTTGGAGCGCGTGAAAAATGCTTTAAACGAGGCAAAACCTGCGCGGAGTTTGAACTTAAGCGACGAGGAACTTTTTATAATTCGCGACGCAAATCTATTGACGCTTAAGCCGACGCTTTACATTGCCAACGTTGCTGAAGACGAACTTACAGAGGAAAATTCTTACGTAAAAAAAGTTCGTGAACTTGCCGCGCAGGAGGAAGCTCAAGTCGTCGTGATTTGCGCCAAAGTTGAGTCGGAAATTGCAGAATTGGACGCGGACGAAGCTAAGGAATTTTTAGCGGATTTAGGGCTTGAAAGTTCGGGGCTTGATAGATTGATTCATGCGGCGTTTGATTTGCTGGGCTTGATGACTTTCTTAACGGCTGGTACCGACGAATGTCGCGCTTGGACGATTAAAAAAGGAACGCCCGCAGTTAAGGCGGCGGGCAAAATTCACAGCGACATTGAGCGCGGTTTTATTCGGGCGGAAATTGTAAACTACGACGACTTGATTAAGCTCGGCTCTGTTAATGCCGCCCGTGATAAAGGACTTGTGCGTTTGGAGGGCAAAGATTATATAATGCAAGATGGTGACGTTACTTATTTCCGTTTTAACGTGTAAAAAATTTATGTTATAAATTAAAGATAATCCCACGGGCTGACAGGTTCGCCGCCAACACGAACTTCAAAATGACAGTGCGGACCGGTTGAGTTGCCTGTTGAGCCGCAGTAAGCAATAACGTCGCCTTGATTGACTTGTTGACCGACACCGACAGCAAGGCTTTCGTTGTGCCCGTAAAGCGTGACAATTCCGCTACCGTGCTCAATCATAACCGTGTTGCCGTAGCCGCCAATCCAACCCGCCTCAATCACGACGCCACTTGCCGCCGCGTGTATTGGCATTCCATAATCGCCGCCAATGTCAAGCCCGCTGTGAAATCTTTGACTGCCAAAAATCGGATGCGTGCGCCAACCAAATTCTGAAGTTATTGGACCTGAAATTGGCCAAATCATTCCGCCGCCAAAACTTTGCATAACATAGCCGCCGTCGAATTCTACAACATTGCCCGATTGAGCTGCTCGCGCTTCCATTTCCGCTTGCCGACGAGCCGCCTCTGCCGCACGACGCATTTCCTCTTCTTTTGCGTGAATCAATCGTTCAACTTCAGCCGATGACGCCATCATCTCATCATATTGCCGGTCGTAAACTTCTTTATCATTTTGCATTAAGTCGATTAGTGCCTGTTGCTTTGCTACCTTTTCTAATTTAACGTCCATAGCCAATTGCGCCTTAGTGGCAAGCTCTTCTTGAATTTGTTTATCTGCTTCAAGTTGCTTGCCGACTTTTTTTATTTCCGTTTGATATGCCAACACGTCAGCTACAAGTTCCGAATCGCGAATCATCACGCGCTTTAACAAATCCATTCGCGTTAAAAAGTCTCCAAAATCTTGCGCTCCAAACAGCACGTCCAGATAGGAAATTTGCCCGTTAATATAAATGTCGCGTACTCTTTTTTCTAAGACGGCGTGTTTCTCGTTAAGCTCCGCTGTAACTTCAACAAGCTTTGTTTCGTTTTCGTCAATGCGATAAAGTGTTTCGTCGAGTGCCGCTTGTTTTTCCTCGTAATCGGCAGTCGCAACGTATGCTTCCTCGTCGAGTTGCCGCTTGAGTTCAGAGACTGAATCAATTTTGCCCTGAATTAATTCCGCCGCCGCACGCGCTTTTTCCGCTGCCTGTTCGTAAACTGCCTTTTCCTCTTCGAGTTGCTGAATTTCTTCCTCGTCGTCGGCTAAGGCGGGCGCACTCGTCAATAAAATCGCCGCCAATATCAATAAAAATTTTTTCAAAACCTTAAACCTCCATGAAACGTTTGAGAGAAACTGTACTGCCCAAAATGCCGATAAAAATTCCCGCGGCGATTAGCGCGATTGTCAAGTAATTCATGAACGGATATTGCTCAACCATTGGGAAAAATGCCAGCGACTCATAAATTTTGGTGACCATTGCCGAATAAAAACTGCGCAGAGCCATTGCACTCACTCCGCCGCCGATTATGCCCAATCCGACGCCTTCCAAGATAAATGGCCAGCGAATAAACCAATCTGTTGCTCCGACGTATTTCATAATTGCAATTTCTTTGCGGCGGGCGAAGACCGTTAAACGTATCGTGTTGGAAATTATAAAAACCGTCGCGAACAGGAGCAAAGCCATTAAAATAAGTCCAAAAAATCTAATCAAATGTGTAAGCTCAAAAAGATTCGCCGCAACGTCTTGCCCGTATTTAACCTCGTCGACGCCGTAAAGGTCTGCGATATGCGTTGCAGTCTTTTTTACGTCGTCAGCACTTTTAACTGTTACCAAAAAAGAATTCGGCAAGGGATTTGATTCGCCGAGCGCGTCCAAAATTTTTTTATTTTCGCCTAGCCGCTCTTGTAATTTTTTTAAGGCCTCCTCACGCGGCACATATTCGATTCCCGTAACGCTTTTCATGTCGCGTGTCATGCGCTCAATTTCTTTTCGTCCATCTTCGGGCAGATTATCGTTTATATAGACGGAAATTTGCACTTGGCTTTCCAAAGACGACGCCATTTTATTCATATTCATAACCAGAATCAAAAAAACGCCCAAAACGAACAGCGAAACCGCAACAGTCCCGATTGAGGCAAAAGTCATCCAGCGGTTGCGAATCATCGACAAGAGGACTTCGCGGAAATAATATTCGATTGTCTGTATTTTCATTAGACCACTCCTCGCCACCGATTATATCATGAAAAAAATTTTTTTGGCATGAAAAGTTGCGGTAGTTACTTTTTTTTCCTATAATCGCGGCAGTAAGGAAGGGATTTTTATGGCAAACGTCGTGACGATAACGGGCGTAAAAAAACTTTACAAAATGGGTTCAGAGACAGTAGCCGCGCTAAATGGCGTGGACTTGCTGATTGACGAGGGCGAATTCGTCGCGCTAATGGGTCCTTCGGGTTCGGGCAAGTCAACGCTGATGAATATTTTAGGTTGCCTCGACCGTCCAACGGTTGGTTCGTATAAACTTTTAGGACAGGAAGTCAGCGGGCTGTCCGACGACGATCTTGCGCGAATCAGAAATAAAACTATCGGCTTCGTCTTCCAAAATTTTAATCTGTTACCGAAATTGACGAGTTTGGAAAATGTCGCGTTGCCGGCGGTTTATGCGGGCATTGGAACTAAAGAGCGGCTGTCAATGGCAATGGACGCGCTGAAAAAAGTTTCACTCGAAGACCGCGCACAACATTTGCCTGGCGAATTATCAGGCGGTCAACGTCAAAGAGTGGCAATCGCGCGGGCAATCGCAATGAAACCGGCAATATTAATGGCGGACGAGCCGACGGGCAATCTTGATACTAAATCGACGGGCGAAATTATGGAAATCTTCCGCGACTTGCACAAAACTGGCTCAACGATAATTTTAGTTACACACGAACCGGACATTGCGCAAGCCGCCGACCGTCAAATACTCGTTAAGGACGGACAAATTACAATGGACATTTCCAAAGGCTCAAGCGAGGTTATCGACATTGTTTAGGAGGTTCAAATGCTTTTCACTGAACTTTTAAAAATGGCGTGGAGGAGTCTAGGCGCAAATAAATTACGAACATTTTTAACAATGCTGGGCGTGATAATCGGTGTGACGAGCGTTATTGCGTTGGTTAGCGTGGGTATGGGCGTCAAAAAAAATATCCTCGATAATATTTCGAGGCTCGGTTCAAATATGTTGATTGTTATGCCTGGCAGTGCTAATCGCGGCGGCATGAGAGGCGCGGCGGGTTCGGTGATAACTTTGACTTACGACGACGCCGAAGCTATCAAAAATAAAATTAAAAATGTCGAATACGTGTCGCCGACGGTGCAAGGCAGTTATCAAGTTGTCTACGGTCACGAGAACTGGAACACGACTGTAACCGGCGTTATTCCCGAATACGTCGCAATTCAATCGTTGGAACTGAAGAGCGGACTTTTTTTCAGTGCGCATGATGTTGACGTTCGCAATCGCGTTGCGGTTATCGGTCCGACTGTTGCCGCCAATCTTTTTGAAAGCGTTAATCCCGTTGGCAAAAAAATTCGCATTGGCAACGCGCCATATACGATTATCGGCGTGCTTGAAAGCAAAGGGCAATCAAGCGGCGGGCAAGACCAAGACGACACAGTTTTAATTCCGCTTACGACCGCGCAGGAACGCCTTGTTGGTGTGACTTACGTTCGAAGTATCAATGTACAAGTTTCAGACGCCGATAAAATGGACGAGGTTCAAAGCAATATTGAAAAACTTTTGCGTCAACGCCATAGAATTCGCACGGGCGCAGAGGACGATTTCAACGTTCGCAACTTAACAACGCTAATGGAAACGATGACTTCAACAACGACGATGATAACGCTTTTACTCGGAGCCATTGCGGGCATTTCGTTAATCGTTGGCGGTGTCGGCATTATGAATATAACTTTGGCTTCTGTAACCGAACGCACGCGGGAAATCGGCATTCGCAAGGCAATCGGCGCGACTTATTCAAATATCATGCTACAATTTTTAATCGAATCAACTATGATTAGCATTATCGGCGGCATTATCGGAATTTTAATTGGCGTGGTCGCCGCGCAGGCAATTTCAAAGTTCGGGAATTTCACGACGGTTATCAGTTGGGTGAGTATTGCCGCAAGCTTTGGTTTCGCGCTGTTCGTGGGAATATTTTTCGGCATGTTACCTGCGCGGAAGGCGGCGCGATTAGATCCGATTGATGCTCTGCGCTATGAATAATTATTTTTATCTGGTGACATAACTTTTGCCTTTAGTCGGTAGCTCCATAAAGTTTATCGTCGTGTCGTCCCTAAAAGTTTCGCCGTCTTCTTCCGACGATACATTAGCATAGGCGCGGCGATAAATTTCCTCGTCCCAAATGCCGCTTTTAATCGTGGCGAGGCTCATGAAATAAATTCCTAGATGTGCGTCGCTAGCATAAACTTTTTCGCTGGTTCTGCTTTCAGGGTACAAATAAATTTTCCCGCGTTCGCCCCAAACTTCGACTATTATTTTAATCGTCTGCTCACCGTGCTTAAAAGTTTTATTGGCGACGGGAATTTTTTTCTTGACGGTCTCTTTATTTTCTCCATATGGCAAAAATTCGGGCGTTAAACGAACATATTCCGCCGCCTCGACAATGCCACTGTACGCCGCGTTCTGAAGGGCTTGCTCCAGTTCAAAATTGGAAACTTCGCGGGCGTGATTCGTCTCCGCCTCCGAAATGCCCTTGACTATCAACGCGACGACCAATAGCAAGCACAAGCCTAAAACCGTCGCAAATCCTTTTTGATTCATGTTAACCTCAATATACCTTAAAACTATCACAGCCCGGCATGTAAATCGCCGTGCTGATTTTTATTTTGTGGTGCGTAATTTCGCTTTCCAATTCCAACGTGACGTGCAAAACATTTTCGGCGGGCTTTGAAAATTCAAATTGAGTAACTCGCGTTTCGCCAAAATAATTATTGCCCGTTATCGGATTAACTGGATCCGTCGTCTGCCGTTTGTAATGGATTTTTTCGTTAATTCGCATATACACGCGGTTTTCTTCGTAATCAGCAATAATATCGCCTTTCACCGTGCCGCCGCCCGATGGTATGACTTCTTTAACCGTGCTGTAAGTAAAAGTCAGCGTGGGTGAAGCATTTTCAGCCTTAACTTTTTTGGCGGCGCGGGCGTCGTAAATCAGCCGCGATAAAACGTCGTGCGCTTCCTCTTCCAAAACGTAATCGGCAAGTTGATTTTTCCCTACGTCGAAAACTTTTATTCCGACCGTCGCCAATCCGTACATTAGCAAAATTAAAAGCGGCAAGGCTATCGCGAACTCTGCGAACACGAACCCGCCGCTATTATTCCGGAACAACTCGTATCGTCCTTTCCAATTCAACAAAACTATCGCGCCCGTTAACAGTCCATTCAACTTTAACCGTGACAGCGTGCAAATTTCCATTAGGTTTATCCGTCGACGTGACTTTAAAGGTTATCGGGACATTTTCGCTGTAATTTTCCGTAGTCAAATCTTCGGGCTTGCCTAAATAATTTAAATCCAATTCGCCCGCCGCCGCTTTGCTCTCTATCATTGCTAATTGTTCGTTCGCCAAATAAATTGCCGTCAATCTCAATACTGCTTGCGGATTTCTTACACGCGGCACGGCGTTAATTAAAATCATTGCGGCAAAGGAGGTTATCAGCGTCAAAAAAATTACATTGAGCAACATAAAGCCGCGCTCGTTGTTTAATCTGTCCATTATTCGCGCCCGCCACGAAAACGCCCGACGCTGTCAAAAATAATATTGGTTTTCTTTTTGAAACGCGAATTCAACGTTAAACTATTGCTGAGTGCAGGAGTAACTTTGCCCATGTCATCAAATGTAATTTGCCAAATTTCAGTGCCATTTTTCTTGGAAGCCGTCACGCCATTTGAAAAATAATGTTCGCCATAAACTTTGCTGTTAGAAAATCTTTCAAAAATGTATCGGTCGGTATAGATAGTTAAATTAATTGCGTTGTCGAGATTAGTTTTAAAGTGGCTGTCATTCATGTTAGTCATTCTGCCGAGCGACTGCATAAATCGTAAATCCGTGTAAAGTTTTTTAGTTTCGTAATCAAGCGCAACTCTATCGATAATTCTAGCGGCGTTGGGAATTGCCGCGCCCATAAGTATAGCGATTATCAGCGTGGCGAAAATAATTTCAAGCGTCGCGAATCCCTTTTGCATAAAAATCACCTGAAGTAAAATCTGTCAAAGGCTCAATGCGGTTGAGGCGGTTCATCGGAGTAGACGCCGCGAGCCTCGTCACGAATAATTTTGCCGCCCGCAATCGCGATAACGCGCCGTTGCATTTGGTCGACGATAGTTTTATCGTGCGTCGCCATGACAATCGTCGTGCCCGCCGCGTTGATTCGCTGAAAAATGTCCATGATGTCCCAGCTTGTTTCGGGGTCGAGGTTACCTGTTGGCTCGTCGGCAATGACAATGCGCGGGTCGTTAACAATCGCACGGGCAATCGCGACGCGCTGTTGTTCGCCGCCGCTAAGCTGTGCAGGAAAACTTTTAAACTTATCGCGCAAGCCGACAATATCAAGCACGGTGTTAACGCTACGTTGCATGATTCTGCGCGGGGCTTCAATAACCTGCATTGCAAACGCGACGTTTTCATAAACAGTTTTGTCCTCAAGCAAGCGATAATCTTGGAAAATGACGCCCAGCGACCGTCGCAAATAGGGAACTTCTTTAGGCTTGAGATGTGTAACGTCCTTGCCGTTGACGACGATACTGCCAGAAGTTGCAACTTCCTCGTGCATTAAAAGTTTCATCAGCGTGGACTTGCCGCTACCCGACGTGCCCACGATAAAAACAAATTCGCCGCGCTCAATGTCCAAAGTGACTTTATCAAGCGCAAGAACGTTATTATCTTTGTAAATTTTGGTTACTTCCTTAAGATGAATCATTTTTCCATTACTGAGAACTTATAAAAAGCTAATTTCCGAATTTGATTTTCGTTCGGATAGCGTGAAATTTAGCACAATATAACTTAAAAGCCACTCAGTAACAGTCTTCACCACCTGTTATATAAAAATAATGTTGAAACTCGAAAGAGTTTTGCTAAAATCCAAGCGGACAGGTTTTTTCTTTCAACCTCCTTGTGGTATTTTCTAAGAATGGAAGTTCTAATTTTGAACCATAAAATTTAGAAAACGTTCCGACTTCTTCCGCTTGACTTTTAATAGTTAGTAAAGAATTATTACATTTATTCAAGAAAATTGCAACTGCGATGGCAATTTTTTGTATGACTTATTTTCCAAAATAAAATCTTAACAAAATTATGGTTAAGTGATATACTTTAAGCGAAATGTTAAATTAATTCGTTTAACCCTCACGATTGTTTAAGCATCAATAATTTTTAAGGAGAAGTTTTTATGAAGGATTTTATTTTCGACCTGCAGAGATTTGCTGAAGTCGCAATCTCTGCGGACAACTCTTACGATCTGGACGGCGTGACTTATACCGCAGTCAGTGACGCTGTCCTTAATCTCGACGACGGAAAAGTTTCGGGACTTGCAAGCGGCTCCGTCACGGCGACTATAACCGATGCTACGGATTCGCCGACGATAAATTTTGACGCCACCGACAGCGCGGTTAATTTCACTGCAACCAGCGACGGCGAAGTTATCTCGGCAACGATGGTTCTTCCGCTTGAAATTATTAGCGGCGAATTCACTTTCGACGGTAGCACACTTGCTATTAGTGCCGGTTCCGACCTCGCTATCGTCAACTCGAACGACGATTACTCTTTGCGCAACGAAAATCATTTCGTGTACGATTCAACCTACACTTTCAGTAGCACAACCATGACTTCCGACGCTCAACAAGTAAACAGCCACTTTGTCTTGAGTAACGGCACCGATACTAGAGAACTGGACTTGGTACAGCTCGGCAAGGTTATCAACGACTTCACCCAACGCGGCTTTACCCTCGTTCAAGGCTCAAGCGAAGTTATGAATATCGGCGACTACACCATAACGGCGACCGCTGTCAACGACGACGCCGGCTTAAATATCTCACTCGGCGCGGACGGCATTACACTCGTTCCTAATTCCAATGACGGCGCACTTAACGTAGCTTTAACTCGCGGCGACACGGAAATTATTTCGGGCGAATTGGAATGCACCAGCGGCACAATCACTTTTGGTTACGATCACGCCGTCACCTTCGAGAAAGATACAAGCTTTAACTTTACACGCAACGGCTACACTTTGACGGCGACAACCACCGATAAAGCAACTACCGCTATCGAGTTTACGCAAGACGGAAAAATTACTTTCACGCCCGGCGAAAACGACGGCGGACTTAACCTCCTCTTAACGCAAGGAACTAAAACCCTTTTCGGCGGCGAATTGAACGTTAGCGGCGGCACTATAACTTTCGACGCCAATATGCAGAAATTTTCCTTCACCGAAGGAACCGAAGTCTCCGTTAAGCTTGCCGGCGAAAATCCTCAAGAATTCCAATTCAAAGTTGTTGGCGACGACGCAAGCTTTAAAGTCGAGGCGGACGGCTCCGGCACCTTCACAATCACGCCAGACTCCGGCGACGGCACACTGGACATTACGATTAAGCAGGGCGACCAGACGATTTTTTATAACAATCTTTCCGTCAGCAGCGGCTCCATTACAATCGGCAACATGGGACAAGCTATCGGCTTGACGGCGGGCACGTCGATGACAGTCACGCTTGGCAACTACACTTTCGACATAACTGCAAACGACGACGCCAGCTTTGGACTTGGAGTTTTAAGCGACGGCACCATTGCCATTACGCCGCAAGATAACGACGGCTCACTTGATATTTCTATCAAAAGAGGCACTAGCGAAATTTTCAGCAACACAGTTAGTATCAGCGGCGGCACTATAACTTTTAATCCGTCAACGCAGTTAATGACTTTAACGGACGGCACGACAGTTACTATATCACTTAACGATAACAATTATATACTTACTGCCACCGCTGACGGCGACGCCTCAAGCTCCATATCAATAGCTAGTGGCGGAATTACTCTTACACCGCAAACCGGCGACGGCAAGTTAAAACTTACTCTGACCGGCACTTCAAGCGGCTCCTTGTCTGCTGATATCGAAGTTTTAAGCGGCTCATTTACTTTGAGCGAAGGCGGCGCGATTACCGTTGCTAAAGATACCGAACTGGAAATCAAATTCTCCGACGATTATATTATCAACTTCAAGGCGACTGACAAGGCGGGCGGCACACTTTCTCTTGGCTCCGACGGAATTACTTTTGCGCCCAGTTCCGACGAAGAAGACGGCGGCTTGCAACTTACTGTTAAACGCGGCGACGATACGCGCTCTGCTAGTTTGGACGTAACAGGCTCCGTCACTTACAAGCTCGACGGCTCAATTTCGCTGACAAAAGGCACCGTTGTTAAAAATGTTTTTGACGACGGCAATATTTTAACAATCACCGCCAACACCAAAGCAAGCGGCTCAATCACTTTTAATCCGCAAACCGGTTTGACGATAACGCCCAAAAAAACCAACGCTTTAACTGTTTCTTTGACGACGGGCGATATAGAAGTCGTCAAAATCACGTCAATCGACGGCTCAATCACTTACCAAAACGGCATTGTCACGGCTACAGACGGCACGAAGGCTCGTGTCTCATATTATTTCGGTTGGGAATCTGATTTGTACACCAAGGGCGGCACTGCCTCCTTGCAATTCACTGCTGACAGAACTGTTTATATCGCAAACGAAGGCGCGAACTTTGTTATCGACTATCTCGACGGCACGACAGCGGAAATTCAAAACGGCACCTACAGCGATATTTACGCCACCGAAACTTCAGACCCAATAGAACTTGTGTCTGTAGGCTCAACCTTCCGTAGCAACGACAATGAACAAATCATCACGCTCGAAAAGGCGGGCGACTATACGCTTAACGGCATTGACGTCACCACGAGCCAAGACAATACGCAAGTTCAGATGCCCGATTATGATACCGTCATCTTCACGGCGGACGCGGGCATTACCGTTTCAGCGACAGAGGATAAAGGCTTCCGTTTTAAAATTGGCGACGACGGCACGATTACCATAACCACGACGGACAGCGGCGACTTCGGAGTAAGTAGCGGCTCTATAACTTTCGGCGACGAACAAGCTATCATTGCTGAAGGTACGACGATTTCATTGACGACGGGCGAGCGGGTTGTTACGTTCACTGCCAGTAAAGATATATCTGTATCGTCAAAAATCGAAGATGCTATTTATTATCTCACGCTCGATGAGGCGAGCTTAAATCTTTCCATTACTCAAGACGATAAAACGATTTTGGCTGGCGAAATGGTAATCGACGGCGTGTTTAGCTACAGACCAGAGACTGGCACATTTGGCTTGACGGGCGCGA
>CAMJKR010000032.1 GCA_946406415.1 uncultured Selenomonadales bacterium
TAACTCGTCACGTAAGCGGGGTCGCCGCTCAAAAGATAGCCTACCAGTTGGTGCACGGGATTATAGCCCTTTTCCGTCATTGCCTTGTATGCTTTCTTTATGACTTTCTGCGCACGATTTTCCTCAACGCCGAAGCGGAACATTCTAGTTTCGTCGCTGACAGTTTTAGTTTCGTCGCCGCTCATGTAATCACTCCTCTGTAAACTGTTTTGCGCATTTTACACCAAAGACGCGGGCAGTGACAAGAAAAACTTTTGCCGATTGACTTTGATGAATTACCTGCTAAACTTACAGCTGAATTTCAAACAAAGGAGCTAAAAAAATGAATAGCATTACAATGACGGTTCCGGTAACGGTAAAAGCAAAACTCACAGAAAAATTGCGTGCGCGGCTTGTCGACGAGGCAGTTAAAGTCGCCGAGCAAATGGAGCTTGAACTCAAGCAGATTAACATTGACATGCAACGCGAACTGGAAAGAAGTCCTCAACACGAACCGCAGATTAGAGAGTTCTTTAGCAGGGAAATGGCACCGCGTCAAGGGCGTTTGGACGAGGCACGCCACCGCAAGGAAACTTTTGAGAAATTGGCACTCGGCGCGGAAATTGTTCAGGGCACGACGGAACGGCAAGTGGAGCTTAAAATTGGCGACAACTTGCGCGAGGCTATGAACGTAGAAATTTTGGTGGAAGATGACAAAATCATTGCAATCCGTAGCTGAAATAATAATCGGGAAAATCGGCGCGGCTCGCGGGCTTGACGGCACATTGAAAATAATTCCGCTGACGGATTTTGAGGGACGCTTTGACGGCTTAAAAAAAATTTCTGTCGGCGGGAAAATTTTTCATGTCGAGGAAGTCAAACATATCGGCGGACAACTTTTTATAAAATTCGTTGGCGTGGACAATCGCGAATCTGCGCGGGCGTTGACGAATAAATTTTTGACGGTCGACAGGAAAGACGCCGCGCCGCTTGCCGACGGGGAATTTTACACCTTCGACATAATCGGCTGTGAAGTCTTCGACGGCGATAAAAAAATTGGCACTGTCACCAACGTCCTCAAAACCGGTAGCAACGACATTTTCGAGGTTGACGGAAATATTTTAATCCCCGCGCTCAAATCTGTCGTTAAGTCGATTGACATTGCCGAGAAAAAAATTTTGGTTGATTCCAATGCTTATTGACATAATAACTTTATTCCCTGAAATGTTCGCGGGCGTCTTCGGCGAGAGCATAATAAAACGTGCCGTCGAGAAAAATATTTTGGAGATACGCTTTACGCAACTACGCGATTTTGCTTTTGATAAACACAAGCAAGTTGACGATTCACCGTTCGGAGGCGGCGCGGGCATGGTTTTAAAGCCTGAACCCGTCTATCGAGCCGTGCGCGACGTGTTAAGTAAATCCGACGAAAAACTTTCGCACAAAATAATTATCACAGACCCAAGCGGCGAGGTCTTTACACAGGCTAAAGCAAAGGAACTTGCCGCGCTTGACCAGATTATTTTTATCTGTGGACATTACGAAGGCTTTGACGCGAGAATTTACGATTTAGCAGACGAATTAATTTCAATCGGCGATTACGTGTTGACGGGCGGCGAATTGCCCGCAATGGTTATCGTCGACGCGGTGGCGCGAATGTTGCCCGACGTATTAGGCTCGGCGGAATCAGCTACGACGGATTCATTTTTCGACGGCATGTTAGGCTATCCGCAATACACGCGCCCGCGAAATTTCGAGGGAAAAATTGTTCCGGAAGTTTTGTTATCGGGACATCACGCGAATATAAAAAAGTGGCGCGAAGAGCAAGCACTGAACCTGACACGCCTTAGGAGGCCTGAATTGATAAAATGCCCAATCCAAAATACATGCTGATTATCGTCATCGTTGCGCTTTCGTTGATTGGCGGTGGTATCTTTGCTAGTCGGAGCTGGTATCAACACAAACGGCTAAGCGAAAACCCTGCAATCCTTGCTAGGCAAGCAGTGGAAGCTCACGACCTAGAAACGTTCAAACGATATGTCGACCTGGATAAGCTGATTGATTCGGCGGCGGAAGAAATCTTGACGGAGCAAATTAACTCAACGCTTGCCCCTACGGCTTATTCAATGGACGAATTGCAAAGCCAATACGATAAACTCAAATTGGACTTCGTAAATACTGCGCGGGCGACGGCCGAAGAATACATTTCAACAGGCAAGGTGACGTTCCCTAACAACTTAACCGACGCGCAAAAATTTCTAAAAAAATCGGGTGTAGCGACTTGCGAAATTAAAGGCATTTCCAAGCCGCAAAAGGAAGGCAACACACGAATTGTAACGATGATGGTTCATAATGCCCATATGAAGTTCAACTTTGAGGTTGAATTGATGTTGGAGCCTGGCGAGGAAGTTGAATGGCGAATCACGGGTGCAAAAGGCTTTGGCGATTATTACAAAGGCTATCGTCGTATGCTAAGGCGCAAGTTGGATTCACTCAACGCCCCGATTGCTCGCGAAATGGATTCAACCTTCAAAGTTAAAAGCTTCAGCATAAAGAACGAGGGTGGCGACGAATACGGTTTTTCCCAGACGCTGAATATCGAGATAAAGGCTAGCGTTCTTTCCGATAAACCGCTTGCTCAAGTTCACGGCGATATTGTCCTACACGGCAAGGACGACAACGAAAGCCGCACGCCTTTTGCTGTCGACATAACGAACAGATCGCAGGGTTTGCAGACCTTCAACGTGACGAAAACTTTAAATCCGTTCGTTCGCGCCGATGCTGACGCCATGAAACACGGATTTAGGAAAAGCGATATTCATATCGAAGTTACGGAAATAATTTTTGCGGACGGCACCAGCTTAAAACAGCTTGACAGCCTGCCCGAATAAAAATTTTTTGGAGGAGTTGTTTTGGAAAATAAAAGTCTTAAACATGACGGGTTAAATCTTTCCGACGCTGAAGACTTACAGCAAAGTTATTCGGCGGCTAAGGACGCTTTCGAGAAAGCCGAGCGCGGCGCGATTAAATTTGTCGTCATTAAGCTTGCGCCGGATTGCATAAATGATATTCAAGTTATTAAAGATTTTATCGAACTGTGCGTTAACAACGGAGCAAAACCCGTTGGCGTAGTTTTTCCTGTCGCGGCGGCTGTAAAAAAAACTTACAGCAAAAAACTTTTAAAGAACTTCCGCGAAATGATTCATCAGCTTGAGAAAAATTCCGAGTTCTTTTGCGTCGATATGTTAGATTTAAACTTGGGACAAAATTATTTTTCCGACGCTACGCACTTGGGTACACGGGGAATTGTTACTGCGGAGGCTCTTCTTAACCTGAAACTTTACAAAAAAAATCTTATACCCGTAGAAAATTTCTGCGATATGAGCTACGCATATTTTAATTTGCTGGCGTTAAATGCGCCCAAAGATGAATACAACGCTTTAATGGAAAATGTTTTCAAGGCATCCGTGCAGATGATTCGCAGTAAAGATAAAATCAAAATCGGCTTTGTGCTCTATGATTCGGCGATTTGGAGTGGCGATGAGCTTTATAATTATTTTGCGCAAGATAGTCGCTTTGAAGTGACTATTTATCTTTGCTTGCGAGCCGATACAGCTAACATGGAGCTTGTCCGCCGTTCTTTTCTGTACAGTCTTAAACAATTTGAAACGCATAAATTAAAAGTCGTGCCGATTAAAAGTCCAAATGAACCAATTCCCGAACACGACATTTTTATTTTCTTGACGCCGTATTTTGCAGTATTGCCCGTTGCGTTGCACCCCGTGAATATCACCGCCAAAACTTTGATTGCTTACGTTCCCTACGGCTTCAGTGCTTTGAAGTACAACGTGGCTAACCATATGATGTCCCGCTTTGTGTGGAAATTTTTCTTTACGTCAAAAGTTGCGCTGGAAACTTACGATAGACTTTGCAAAGTCGGAATGCCTCGCGGCTTATACAGCGGCTATCCTAAGACTGATATTTTTTTTGATAAAAATGCAAAGTTTCATTTCGATTGGAAGATGACCCGCCCCGACGCGAAGAAAATTATTTACGCGCCGCATTGGTCGATAAATTCCAACGCAAATTACGCAACCTTTCAATGGAACTTTAAATTCATGTACGAATTTGCTAAGGCGCATCCCGAAACTTCATGGGTATTCAAGCCGCATCCGAATTTACTTTTCTCGGCAATTACAGAAAGGGTTTTTCCGTCTGCTGAGGCGTTAAAAGAATATCTGCAGGAGTGGGATAAACTTCCCAACGCTATATTCTACACGGGAGCTTATTACCAAGACATTTTCGCCACAAGCGACGGCATGATACTTGACAGTTGTTCTTTCCTCGTCGAATATCAATTTGTAGATAAGCCGATGATTTTCTTGACCCGCGCAGGCGAACAATTTAATAAGATAGGCGAGGCGATTTTAAAGGCGTCTTACACTGTTGACGGGCGCGACTTGAATTCTATTGCCGAGCTTATGCAGAAAGTTTTTATCGACGGCAAGGACGATAAAGCCGCTAAGCGCAAAAAAGTTTTCGACGAATACCTCAACTACCCGAAATATACCGGCATGTCGGCAAGCGAATTTATTTACAAAAACATTGCCGACGAATTTTGATACTTACAAAAAAAATTGCCCGCCGATTTTGACGAGCGATTTTTTGTTTGCAAAAAATTGACGTGCCGAAATATACTGGCATGTCGGCAAGCGAATTCATTTACAAAAACATTGCTGACGAATTTTGATACTTAATCCGCGCAGGAATTATCGTACACGCCGCCGAATCATGAAAAAATTTTTTTGGGAGGCGATTAAGCGTGAACAACAAATCAGAAGTTCAAGCCGCGTTAACAGAAAATTTTCCTGTCGGGACGAGCCGCGCCTTGCAAAGTGACCTTTACGGCGATATTTTAATTGTATCAACGGGCATTGCGGGTAATTTGATTTTGTATAAAAATTTTTATCCTGCCGCTTACATTCGCCCGGAGACGTTAACCGCTGTCGTAAATGCTGAGGAGCCGTTCCCACCCAACGGTGAATTCCATAAACTACAACAACTTCTCAAGGAAACTTGCAAAACGATTATCGAATGTTACAGCGTCGACGAGCTTATTGAGTTTGTGGACATGAATCAGGATTTTAGATAGCACTAATATTTTCCCCGCGATAACGGGCGACTGACGCGCAATCTTTATCGCCGCGCCCAGAAAGTGTTATGACGATAATTTTATCCTTAGGCATATCGGGCGCAATCTTCATGACGTGAGCGACTGCGTGCGCCGATTCAATCGCGGGGATAATTCCCTCTGTACGTGATAAATATTCAAAGGCGTTAACTGCCTCCTCGTCGGTTATCGGAACGTATTCGGCGCGTCCAATGTCGTGGAGGTGTGCATGTTCGGGACCAATGCCGGGATAATCCAGCCCCGCCGAAATGGAGTAAACCGGAGCAATTTGTCCGTATTCGTCTTGGCAAAAATAAGACTTCATGCCGTGAAAAATTCCCGTCCTGCCGGTTGCAATCGTCGCGGCAGTCTCAAACGTGTCGACGCCTCTGCCCGCCGCCTCGCAACCGATTAATCGAACGCTTTTATCATTAATAAAATTATAAAATGTGCCGATAGAATTCGAGCCGCCACCACAACAGGCAACAACCGCGTCTGGAAGTTTACCCTCAAGCTCCAGAATTTGGGATTTAATTTCTTTGGAGATGACGGCTTGAAAATCGCGGACAATCGTCGGGAAAGGGTGCGGACCCATAACCGAGCCAAGACAATAATGCGTATCGGCAATTCGATTTGTCCACTCGCGGAAAGTCTCGCTAACAGCGTCTTTAAGTGTGCCGGTGCCGCTTTTAACGGGAATGACGGTTGCGCCCAAAAGTTTCATGCGGTAGACGTTAAGAGCTTGCCTAATCGTATCTTCAACGCCCATAAATACGACGCATTCCATATTTAACAGCGCGGCGGCAGTGGCAGTTGCGACGCCGTGTTGACCGGCTCCAGTTTCGGCAATTAATCTGGTCTTGCCCATTTTTTTTGCCAACAATGCTTGACCGAGTACATTATTAATTTTGTGGGAGCCGGTGTGATTTAAATCCTCGCGCTTGAGATAAATTTTCGCGCCGCCCAAATCGTCAGTCATTTTTTTTGCAAAGTACAAAAGCGATGGGCGTCCCGCATAATTTTTAAAAAGTTCATCGAGTTCGCGATTAAAATTCTCGTCGTTTTTAAAGCGATTATACGCCGCCTCCAACTCAATAACGGCATTCATCAGCGTTTCGGGAATGTATTGCCCGCCGTAAATGCCAAAGCGTCCGTTTTGATTAGTCATAAATTTTCCCTCCGCACAACCTCCGCGAAGGCTGTCATTTTCTTAAAATCTTTTTTGCCGTCGGTTTCAATGCCTGAGCTTACGTCAACTGCGAACGGTTTCAAAAGTTTTATTGCGTCGCCAACATTTTCTGGAGTTAGGCCGCCCGCCAAAAAATATTCGCGCCGCAAATTTTTTATCAAGCTCCAATCGAAAACTTTACCGTCGCCCGCGCCCGCATCAATCAAAATAAAATCGGCTAAACTTTCTTCCGCCGCGTAAATTTTAAAAGCTTTGATTATCGGCTTGCCCGTAAACTCGCGCAGATTTTTAATATAAGCGTCGTCCTCGTTGCCGTGAAGTTGCGCCGCGTCGATTATGCCGGCGTTAAGCAGTTCAGCTACGGTTGAAAGTTTTTCATTAACGAAGACACCGACCGCACAAATTTTTTTAGAAAGTGCATTGCGAAGTTTTTCAGCCTGCGCGGGCGCGACGTATCGTTTACTTTTAGGCGCGAAGACAAAGCCGACATATTCGGGGCAAATTTTATTGGCGTAATAAATATTGTCCAAACTTTTCAACCCGCAAAATTTTATCTTAGTCATGAATTACTCCTAAAAATTCAAGCGCGGCTATTAATTGAAAATTATTGAATGGCACGGCGCGTACATTGGATGCAACGTCACGTTGCCTTTTGGGCGCGAAGACAAAGCCGACATATTCGGGCAAAATTTCATTGGCGTAATAAATATCGTCCAAAGTTTTCAATCCGCAAAATTTTATTTTAGTCATGAGCCGCCTCGCAATTCAGCAAGTTTAGATTTTTTATCGGCGGCTCGCATTAAAACTTCGCCAATTAAAACCGCGTCTGCTCCAAGTTCGCGGATTTTTTTTATGTCATCAGCAGATTTAACGCCGCTTTCCGACACGAAAATTATTTCCGGCGGAACCATTGCTCGCAGTCTTTTAGCGTTGTCCATGTCAACGGAAAAATCTTTCAAGTTGCGATTGTTCACGCCGATAATCCTCGCGCCGCAATTAATCGCCCGTTTAATTTCTAATTCGTCGTGCGCCTCAATCAACGCACTCAAGCCCAGCTCGTCACACGTCGCCAAAAATTTTTTCAACTGGTTATCGTCGAGAATCGCGCAGATTAAAAGCACAGCACTTGCGCCTAAAATTTTCGCCTGATAAATCATGTACTCATCAACGACAAAATCTTTCCTTAAGCACGGGATTGAAACCTGCGCGGCAATTTCCGCTAAAAATTTATCGTCGCCCAAGAAAAATTCCGTCTCCGTTAAAATCGATATGGCATCTGCGCCCGCCGCCTCGTAAGCCTTAGCAATTTCGAGATACGGGAAATTTTCTGCGATTAATCCTTTGGACGGCGACGCTTTTTTACATTCGCAGATAAATGACAAGTCGGGCTTTTTAAGCGCGGTCTCAAAAGAAAAATTTCCTCGCGGCAACGATAATGCTTGAGTTTTTAATTTGTCGTGGGGAAATTTATTTTTGTAATCGGCGACGCGCAATTTTGTTCGTTCAGCGATTTTTTCAAGTATCGTCATGGCTCCTCCGAATAAATCTTTCCAACGTGTCGAGAGCCTTGCCGCTGTCGATAAGTTCTGCCGCTAAGTTGACGCCCGCTTTAAAGCTATTTGCCTTACCGCCGACGTAAAGAGCCGCGCCCGCGTTTAACAGGACGGCGTTGCGTTTATGTCCGTGTTCGCCGCGCAGAATTGCAAGAGTTATCGCGGCATTGTCTTGAGGATTGCCGCCGCGCAAATCTTCCCGCGTGCAACGAACAAAGCCAAAATCTTCCGGCGTGATAACAAAATTTTTAATCCAGCCGTCGTTAATTTCGCAAATGGAAGTCGGCGCACTCAAAGAAATTTCATCAAGCTTATCGCGTCCGTAAACAACCATGCCGCGCTTAACACCGAGATTAATCAAAACTTGCGCAAGCGGCGCGACGAGATATTCAGCATAGACGCCGAGAATTTGCATTGCGGGCTTGCCGGGATTCGTCAAAGGTCCGAGAATATTAAAAACCGTCCTAAAGCCCAGCTCCCGACGAATTGCGCCGACGTATTTCATCGAGCTGTGATATTTTTGCGCGAAGAAAAAACATATGCCGACCTCGCGCAGAAGTTCAACGCATTTTTCGGGCGATTGATTGATGTTGACGCCGAGAGCCTCCAGACAATCAGCGGCACCGCATTTAGACGAGGCAGCGCGGTTGCCGTGTTTAGCTACCTTCATGCCGCCCGCCGTCGCGATTATTGCTGAAGTCGTCGAGATATTAAAGCTGTGCGAATTGTCGCCGCCCGTCCCGACGATTTCAAAAACGTCCATGCCCGTTTCGACGGTCGTAGCGTGTGCACGCATTGCCGCCGCGCAACCTGCGATTTCGTCAGTCGTTTCTGCGCCCGCGCTTTTGGTAGACAGCGCAGACAGGAACGCCGCATTTTGCGTAGGAGAAGTTTCGCCGCTCATGATTTCGTTCATTACGGCAAATGCCTCCTCGTAGGTTAAATCCTCCTTGTTTACGATTTTAACGATAGCTTCTTTAATCATCTTTGAAACTCCTTACTGCTGTAAAAGTTTATTCTTCGCCGATAATCCTAACTTCGGGCGAAAGTGTAACACCGTGCGCTTCGTAAACGCGCCTTTTAACTTCCTCAATCAAAGTCAACACGTCTTGAGCCGTCGCGCCGCCCGTATTTACCACAAAGCCCGCGTGTTTTTCTGAAACCATTGCGCCGCCAATTTTTAAGCCCTTTAAGCCCGCCTTGTCAATCAACGTGCCCGCAAAATGTCCCTTAGGTCGTTTGAACGTCGAACCCGCGCTGGGCATGTCAAGCGGCTGTTTACTCTCGCGCCGCTCCGTAAAGTCCGCCATTGTATTTTTAATCTCGTCGACGTTGCCGCGTTGCAAAATCAATTCGACTTCGCAAATCGCGCAACCGTTCTCCTGAAAAATGCTG
The DNA here is from genome assembly GCA_946406415.1 of uncultured Selenomonadales bacterium. GTDB lineage: Bacteria > Bacillota > Negativicutes > Selenomonadales > Selenomonadaceae > Quinella. The sequence goes on from CAMJKR010000032.1 coordinate 9,287, forward strand.
TGCCGATAATGCAAATCTAAACCCGCGCCGCTGAATTCGATAAAGTCGCCGCTTTGAGTGACTGCCTTGACGCTCGCAATAACATTTTTCATTTCGCCGCCATATGCGCCCGCGTTCATGAAAATCGCGCCGCCAATACTGCCCGGAATCCCGCACGCAAATTCCAAACCCGTCAAGCCGTTCTCCGCCGCAAAAATCGCCACGTCTTTAAGCTTAGCTCCCGCGCAAGCAGTTAAGCGTTGACCTTCGCACTTCATGCCGCCGAAAAATTTTTCCGTGAACTTGACAACCGCTCCGCGTATCCCCTTATCCCGCACTAAAACATTTGAGCCGTTGCCGAGTATCGTACATGGTAAGCTGAACAGCTCAATCAGTTTGAAAATTTTCGAGACGTCCTCAGCATTTGACGGGAAAATTAAAACGTCAGCCTCGCCGCCGATTTTAAATGTCGTGTGCTCCCTCATCGGCGCGTGGAATATGAATTGCTCCTTGCTCAAAAATTTTTCAAGCTGCGCCCCAAAAGTTTCTTCCCAAAGCATTGACTTAACCCCTTAAAACGGCACCCGTTGAGGCGGAAGTCGTAAGTTTAGCGTAGCGGGCAAGATAGCCGGTCTTAATCTTTGGTTCGGGCTTAGTCCACTCTGCGCGGCGTTTGGCAAGTTCACTGTCTGAAACTTCGAGTTCAAGCTTGCGATTGGGTATGTCAATAAAAATTTGGTCACCGTCTTTGATAAGCGCAATCGGTCCGCCCTCCATAGCTTCCGGCGAAATGTGACCAATACACGCGCCTTGACTTGCACCACTAAATCTGCCGTCCGTTATCAAGCCGACTTTCAAACCCGCGCCCGTGATTGCTGCCGTCGGATTGAGCATTTCTTGCATACCGGGACCGCCCTTTGGACCTTCATAGCGGATAACAACAACGTCGCCGTCGTGAATCTCGCCCGCCATTATCGCGTTAATTGCCGCTTCCTCGCTGTCAAAACATTTTGCCTTGCCTTTGTAGATAAGCATATCCTCGCTGACAGCCGACGCCTTAACAACCGCATAATCGGGGCAAAGATTACCTTGCAAAATGGCAATGCCGCCAGTCGCGCGATATGGATTGTCAACGGTATGAATAACATCGGGGCGTTCAATTTTAGCGTTTTTAATGCGTTCGCCCAATGTGCCCGTAACTGTTAGCGCGTCGAGGTTAAGCAAATTTTTCTTAGAAAGTTCGTGCATGACGGCGTTAATCCCGCCCGCCTCGTCGAGGTCTTGCATATGATGAGTTCCTGCAGGGCTGAGCTTTGTAATATACGGCGTCCGCGCAGAAATTTCGTCAAAGAGCGTCGCGGGAATTTTAATGCCGCATTCGTTAGCAATCGCCGTTAAATGCAAAACCGTATTCGACGAGCCGCCAATGCCCATGTCAACTGTTATGGCGTTTTCAAAAGCTTTACGCGTCAAAATATCTCGCGGGCAAATATTTTTCTCGATAAGCTCCATTATAACTTTGCCGGCGCGTTTAGCTAAAATAAATCTGTCGCCCGTGTAAGCGGCGGGAATTGTGCCGTTACCGGGCAGAGCCATTCCCAAAGCCTCGCTTAAGCAATTCATGGTATTTGCCGTAAACAAACCCGCGCAGGAGCCGCAACTCGGACAAGCATGCGCCTCAAGGTCTGTCATTTCCTCTTGCGTCATTTTGCCCGCCGCGAATTTGCCCGCCGCCTCGAACGCTTGACTAACACTTATATCACGCCCGTGAAAACGACCCGCAAGCATCGGTCCGCCGCTGACGATTATCGACGGGATATTAAGCCGCGCCGCCGCCATTAACATACCAGGAACCACTTTATCGCAGTTCGGAATTAAAATCAGCGCGTCGAAACCGCTTGCCATAGTCACTGCCTCGATTGAGTCGGCAATTAGTTCGCGGCTCGCCAAAGAATATTTCATGCCCGTATGACCCATTGCAATGCCGTCGCACACGCCGATAGCAGGGAATTCAACTGGCGTTCCGCCCGCCGCCGCAACTCCCAATTTTGCCGCTTCAGTTATCGACTTCAAATGTATGTGTCCAGGAATTATTTCGTTAAAAGAATTGCATACGCCGATAAGCGGGCGACTAAGTTCATCTGCGCCGTAGCCGTTCGCGTGGAATAAACTTCTGTGAGCGCAACGCGTCGCGCCCTTCTTAACAATGTCGCTTCTCATTTTAAAATTCTCCTTAATCTAAAATTCTCCTTAAAAATTTTTCTCATTAGATTTTGGCTTGTAAAATTTCTGAAAGATTTTACAGCATTTAATGCCGTCTTGCAATAAAAAAATTTTCGGCGGCAACAGCACAACCGAAAGGATTAATTTACAAATGTTCCTCAAGCTTCAAAATCACGTCGCGAAGTTCGGCGGCGCGTTCAAATTCCAAATTCTTCGACGCCTCCCGCATTTGAGCCGTTAAGCTCTTGACTAAATTTTTCTTCTGCGCGGGCGTCAATTTTTTTATCAGCTCGCTTGCCGATTTCGGTTTCTTATCCGATTTTTTCAACGGCAATTCAATCAGCGGGGCAATCGGCTTTTCAATCGTGCGCGGCGTCACGTGGAATTTTGCGTTATACTCTTCTTGAATTTTTCGCCGCCGTAAAGTTTCGTCCATTGCCCGCCGCATTGAATCAGTAATTCGTTCCGCGTATAAAATTACTTTGCCGTGAACATTTCGCGCCGCCCGTCCGATTGTCTGTATCAACGACGTGTCAGAACGCAAAAATCCTTCCTTATCCGCGTCGAGGATTGCAATCAATGAAACTTCCGGCATATCCAAACCCTCGCGCAAAAGATTTATCCCAACTAACACGTCAAATTTTCCCGCTCGCAAGTCGTGAATTATTTCTGCTCGCTCCAAAGTCACAACGTCCGAATGCAAATACTTTACGCGAATTTTTACGCCGCTTAAGTAGTCCGTTAGCTCTTCGGCGAATTTTTTTGTTAACGTCGTGATTAAAACTCGCTCGTTTGCTTCGACGCGCAAATTTATTTCCGATATTAAGTCGTCGATTTGATTTTCTATCGGGCGCACTTCTACAAGCGGGTCAAGTAATCCCGTCGGGCGAATTATTTGTTCAACGGTATTTTGCGATTCGGCAAGCTCATATTCGGCGGGCGTCGCTGATACGAAAATTATTTGCGAAATTTTTTCGTTGAACTCGTCGAACGTCAAAGGGCGATTATCCCTCGCGCTCGGAAGTCTGAATCCGTTTTCGATTAAAGAACTCTTCCGCGATTGGTCGCCGGCGTACATTGCTCTAAGTTGCGGCAACGTCACATGCGATTCATCTACAACCGTTAAAAATTTTTCTGGAAAATAATCTATCAGCGTGAACGGCGGCTCGCCCTCTGCGCGTCCCGTCAAGTGCCGCGAATAATTTTCTATGCCCGAACAATAGCCCATCTCTTGAATCATTTCTAAATCAAAGCGCGTGCGTTGCTCAATCCTCTGCGCCTCGATTAATTTGCCTTGCGCCGTAAAATTTTCAACCTGCGCGGACATTTCAGCGCGAATAGCTTTTTCCTCCCGCTCC
>CAMJKR010000033.1 GCA_946406415.1 uncultured Selenomonadales bacterium
CAATGTTAATCTCGTCGTCGGGGTGCGGAGCCAAAATTAAAATGCGCGTTCCAAAATAACTTTTGTCAAAGAAAGAATTGCCCGCCGTCAAAACTTCTTCCGCGTCGACTGCCGACCCGACAAGTTCAAATAATCCGCAAGCCTCCGCCGCCTCAAAAAATTTTTTATCGTCCATGTGTCACCTCGCCGAGATAATTTCTGCAAGTTTAGGAATAACAATCGAAAAGTCGCAAGTTTCACGAATCAACTTAGCCGCCCGCTCGCCAAAAATTTTTCTGCGCTCGTCGTCAACGAACAGCAACGAAATTTTTTCCGCAAATGCAGTTGCGTCCTCCGAATAAACGCGGTAGCCGTTTACGTCGTTTTCAATCACGTCCTCGCAACCGCCAATGTCGCTCGTGACTGCAGGAAGTCCGCTTGCCATTGCCTCCAAAAGTGATGTCGGCAAGCCCTCATGTCGAGACGGAAAAATATAAACGTCAGCCATTTGATAGAATTCTTGCGGCGCGTCGACTTCACCGATAACTTTAATTGAGCCGTCCAATTCCGCTGAAGTTTTTCGTAATTCGTCTAAAAGTTCGTTAAGCCCGCCGCCCACGACGAATAAAATTGCGTCTGGAAATTTTTTATGCAAAAGCCGCCACACGTCCTGCAATGTGTCAACGCCTTTATCCTTAACGACACGTGCACAGAACAGCAAAACTTTTTGATTCGGGTCGACGCCGTGAGAAATTTTTAATTTGCGCCGTAAAGTTTCGTTTGATTGCGGATATTTATTCGTGTCGATACCATGCGGCAGAATGGAAATTTTTTCAGGAGCAATGCCGCCATTTTTATTAAAGCCGTCGCGAATTTCTTTGGTAGTGGCAACGTAATGCGTGCACGTCGCCAAAATTTTATTGCGCCAATTTTTATCAGCAGAAAAAATTTCTGCCTTGCCCGTTAACGCCAAAATCACCGGCTTATTAAAAAGTCTAGCGAACAAAATTGCCCACACGGAAAATTTCGGCGTCCCGATGATATAAAATGCGTCAATGTCTCTGTGCGTCGTCAAAAGCCGCAAAAAAATTTCCAGCCAACGAAACGGCGGGTGCAATCTTACGAGGTCAATGCCATTTAAATTTTCTCGTGCCGCCGTGAAGAAAAATCTTTTCTTCGTCATGAGCGTGACGCGATGTCCGAGTTTGATGAGTTGTAGCGCGTGATTTTCCCCGTGAATTTCCGCGCCGCTCTTAGTCGGGCGTCCGTCCGCCAAAAATTTTTTCCCAACGGCAAAATCTTTTATCAGCAAACAAATATTCATGATTCACCTAAAAATTTTATAGCCGCATCGAGGACTTGCGCGGGTGTGACGTTTTGCAAGCAAGCGGGCTTTGGATAAGTTGGACATTGCTCGGCTTTATAAGTGCAAGGACAGCAATTTTCGCGGCTTGTCAAGGCAATGGCGTTTTTATTAATGGGGTGCCAACGGTCGGGGCTTGTGCAACCGTACATTGTCACCATTTTTATTCCAGTTGTCGCGGCAATGTGAGTTGCGCCGGTGTCGACGGTGATAAACAAATCTGCGCGGCGAAAAAGTTCAGCCAAATCAGTCAGCGAAGTTTCACCGCAAAAATTTTCTACGCCGCCGCCAATTTCCGCAATAACTTCGTCAGCATAATCGCGGTCGTTGGGTGCGCCGACAATAAAAAATGCCGCGTCATAATTTTTTTTCAGCTCGCGAACGACTTCAGCGAAATATTCTTTGCTCCAAGTTTTTAGCGGGAAAGTTCCCTTGACACACAGCGCGATTTTAAATTTGGCTTGCGGAAGGCGGGCAAGTAATTTATCAGCGACGGGAGAAATTTTTTTGGGGAATTTAGGCGTTTCGTGCCCGTCAATGTTAAAAAATTTGCGGACGATTTCTTGATAAGTTTCGGCTTGCAAAGTTTTGTTTAGGTCATTGGAAATTTCTACAACGTCGGTGTAAAACAAAGTCACGCGGCTTTTATTATCGTCGAAAACTTTGGAAGGAACAACGCGGCGCGGAATTCTCGCAAAAAAAGTTATCAGTGCAGGTCTAAGCTTGCGGTCGAAGGAAATTGCCAAATCAAAATTTCGCCGACGAATATCTTTGACGAGTTCGCGCATCTTTTTGAAAGAATTTTCCTTAGCGCGGTAATCGAGGACAATCACGTCGTCGACAACGGGATTATCAATAACGGCGTCTTTGACTACAGGCTTGACGAGCATAGTAATTTTTGTGTCAGGGAAATTTTTCTTAATAAGAGCAAGCGCGGAAGTCGTCAACACCACGTCGCCCAAATTTACCAGCGCATTGACTAAAATATTTTTAAACATCTTCCGCCTCCTCAGTGACGTGAACATTTTCCTTGCCGTAATAATAAAGTTTAACATACTTAGCCATTGTATAAAAGTAATGGAAGCCAGCGAGCACGAAACCAATCATTCCGTCGAGAAAACCGCCGCGCAGAAAATACATTCTAAAACTTGCCCAAATCGGGTGTAGAATCATATCCAAAATATTTGCCGAATTGCCTTGCTCGTGAGCTTTTTTGGCGGCAAGCGTCGTGTAAAAGTTCAGCTTGTTGAAGTAGTGATTCCAATCGCGATATGGATAGTGGACGAGGTAAGCCGATTCGGGGAAATTTTTTTCCTCGCAAGCGTGATGAATTTGCGGGTGAACAAAGCCCGTTACGTAACTGCCTTCCGTCGGAAATAATCTTGTGACGTAATCGGGGAACCAGCCGCCATGTTTTAGCGGTTGTCCCCAAAAATAACTCAATCGCGCCGTTCTATACGCAAACTTTTTATCATCAGCCGCGAGGATTTTTTTTATTTCGGCAGAAAGTTCTGGAGTAGAGCGTTCGTCAGCGTCGATAAAGAAAACCCAATCAAATTTAGCCTGTTGAATTGCAAAAGTTTGTTGCCCGCCCCAATCGCCCGCTAAAGCGCGTTGAACAACTCTTGCGCCAAGCTCCGCAGAAATTTTCGCGGTCGCGTCGATGCTGAAGTCGTCGATAACAACAACTTCGCCCGCAAAATCTTTAACGCTTTTAATGCACGCGCCGATAAATTTTTCCTCATTTTTAGCCAAAATCAGCACGGATACTTTAGCCACAGATTTACCACCACGACTTCCATAATTTATTTGCGCACTTTCCTTTTAAAAATTTTTGTGATAAAATTTTCGCGAAAGGAGTTGATTCTCATGTATGCAATCGCTTTTGATTTAAAAATTGACGATCTCAAGCGCGAATACGGCGACCCTTATAATGGTGCTTACGATGAAATTCGTCGTGAACTTACAATACTCGGTTTTGATTGGATGCAAGGGAGCGTTTACATCAATAACAAAGAAAAAGATTCTCTAACCACCGTTTATAAAGCAATTAACAAACTTTCAAAAATTGGTTGGTTCAAGAGGAGCGTTCGCGACATTTGCGCCTTCAAAGTAGAAGATTGGTCAGATTTTACTGAAATCGTTAAAGGTTAAAATAATTTTTCCTGCCCTGAAAGTTTAGGGCATTTTTTATCGTCGAATAATTTTTTCTAGCCGTCGAGCAAAATTTACGGGCGAAAAATCTTCTCCCGCTGCTTGCAAATCTTTCTTATACGTCGGGAAATTTTTATCGAAGTCGTTTATAAAAGTCTCAAGCACGCGGGCGAGATCGTCGAGATTGCCGCTTTGAAAAGTTTCACCGACGCGGTAGAGGTCGAAAACTTCGGGGTTCATATCGTCACTTGCAACGACAGGTTTGCCAAAGCCAATCGCAGTAAAAAGCATTCCGCCCCAATGATAGCGATAACGCGGCGCAGAATATGGCATTAACAGCGCGTCGACGTTCAAAATTGCCCGTTGCCACTCCGCGCCAATTAAACCTTTATGTAAAAAACTCAAGCCTTCCACGTCGCGATATTGCCGAATAATTTCTTCAAAGTCGGCGGCGTCCTCTGCGTGCATTGTCGAGCCTTGAACCTGCAATTCAACTTTGCGCGTGTAATTCCCCTTGAGATAAACTTCCAAAAACCCGCGCAGATTTTTTTCACGCCGATATTGTCCAAAAAATCCAATTTTTAAGTGGTTAGTGGTTAGTGGCTGGTAATTAGTGTTTGTCAAATCGCGGGCGGTGTAAGTCGGCGGATAAATGGTAAAAATATTTTCGCGCCGCTCACCAAAAATATTATCCGTAAATGTCAACACAACCGGTTTAATATTTTTGTTAGTTGAAAGTTTATCAGCCGCCGCCAAAAATCTTGGAGCTTCCGTCGGATTTATGCCGTGCAAAATAAAAACCAGCGGCACGGAAATTTTTTTCAAGTCGCTGTGATTCAAAGCACGCAAATATCTGTAAGTTGACGTCGGGACAATCAACGCGTCAAAATTTTTTTGCGCGTCGAAAAGTTGAGAATACCACCGCTGGCGATTAATTTCGCGTTTCGCCGCCGCCAAAAGTTTTTTAAGCCCGCGCGAATTCGTGTAAGTTACGGCGTCGCCTTTTAATCGATTGACGGGCGTTTGATAATCAAATTGGAACGTAAAATTTTCCGGAACGTAAAATTCAACCGCGTGACCGAGATTTTTAAATTCCTCAACTAAAATCCTGTCGAATTCAACCTCGTGACCGCCGGGCGTCATTATGTTTTCAAATATCGCAATTCGCATTTTTAAATCCTCGTAATGTCGTTGCAATCGCGGCGTCTAATTCGTCAAGCAAAGCAAACCGCCGCCGATATTGCGCTCGTTTGTGCGACGGAATTTCCTCAAAAGTTTTACGCGTCTCAACAAGCGGTAACTCGTAAAATCTTGCGTCGCTTGTCGGAACGCCGCCCGCCTCCGTCCAAAAATCGCTGAACGAAGTTTTTAACTTCCTGTCGCGGCGAACGTGATTATTAGCGTAATAGCCCTCGTTCGTGACGGCAAAAATTTTTTTTACACCTAAACTCCTCGCTACTGCCTGCGCGGCGTAGAGAATTAAATTTTTCGTGCGGTAGGCGTGGCACTTTTTAGTTATACGCTTGACTAAATCTTTTGCGTCGTCGACGTTGGGACCTTGCATGGCTCCAATCCACATTGCCCAATCCGCGCCGCTCCGCGCTATCCAAAACAAAATTTGATAAACGGGCACTTCGCCAGGCAAATTGAACATAACCGCCGCTAATCCCTCTTTACGTTGCCCAGATTCCGCGCACAGTACCAAATTCATTTCGCCTAAAGTTTCGTCAAGCGGCATGTGCCATAGCTCAATTTTTTTGTCACCGTAAAGTTTCAGCATAAAATCTTCGTTGAAACGCTCCGATAAAAATTGCATGTTCTCTTCGATGAGTTGTGCCCGCTCCTCGAACGTCGAATTGTAATAAAAAAATGCCCGCGTCGCCTGTTCATAGACGAACGGATAACCTTGCGCGACTTTTGTCAGAAGTTCAGACTGCGCGAAAAATTTTTCAAGGCGGCTCATGCGTTGCGGGTGCAGACAACACCGCGCCACAAATACTGCAAATCGATGCGCCTCTCGCGGGTTTTTCAAGTCGTAAATTTTTTTTCCCAGTTCAATGAAGTTGCTCATAATCTGTTCGCTCTTATATTAAAATTTTTTCGAGCTGATTATAATTTTTATCGCGGCAAATATCAATGCGTTTACGCGCCGTTAAAAATTTTTCTTGAGATAATCGCCAATCAGCTCGCCCATAATTTTTTTACCGCGAAGTGCAGGGTGCAAGCCGTCGGGCGTCAATTCGGCGCGAAGATAACCAAAGTCGTCAGTCAAATCTTTTGCCACGTCGATAAAATATGGCGTCCGCATTATCCAAAAATTAATTTGCTCCCTTGCCTCGCGCCAATCGTCATCAGTTAACGGTATGCCGCGCAGATTCATAATTTCGGGATTCATGGAAGTAACCGTGCAGAAAACGGGCGTCATATCATTGGCTAAACATTTATCGCGAATAGCCTCAAGATTTTTTATGACGGCATCGCTTTTCATGCCGAGTCGAATATCATTGACGCCCGCCATTATAACCAACACTTGCGGCTTGAACGGCAAAACGTCGCTATCGAAACGGTCGAGCATTTGTTGAGTAGTGTCGCCGCTCCGAGCCAAATTTTTAATCGGAACGTCGCAATACGTCTCCCATTGGCAAGAAAGTTGACCTGCAGGAATATAATTTGCGCCGCCGTGTGAAATGCTGTCGCCCAAAACCGCAAATTTAACCGGCGCAGTCACTGTAAAAAATTTTTTATCCGACCAATCGCTTAGCGGATTATGGCTTTTGTTGACGACGCGCACTTGCCAATAATATTCGCCAGGCTCTGTGAACGGCGTCCAATCTGTCATGCGGTCTAAAGCCTCCGTGTTGAACAGTTCACGGACGATTGTATTTGTCGAAACTTTTACGACTTGCACTTGATAAAATTGCGTCAACGGTAGCGGCTCCCAAGAATACGTCGGATAAAGTTGCATGAAGTCCATTTGCTCAAATTCTGCTGTCAACACGGGCGGCGGCAATTTTTTAGCCTCAACGCCTCCGCCAAAAATTAAGCACGTCGACAACATCAGCGGCAAAAATTTTTTCATAATGAAAACCCCCTTGAAATTTAAAGCTCCCCTGCGACTTGCAGAGGAGCTGTTTATTACTAATTGTTCGGTGAAAAATTTCTTAGAAGAACCAGCTTGCACGTCCGAAGAAGGTATTATCGCGCTTGTCGGTTTCGAGCGTCTTGCCCGTGAAGTAAGCGAGTTTGACGTACGTATTATGAAGCGGTGCCCAATCGACGCCGAATTCGACGCCCTTTTTGTTAGTTCTCAATGTAAAGGTGTCGTAAGTGGGAGCCAAGCTGGCATTTTGTCCGACGTAGCGATAATCCACGCTGATACCCCAAGAACCCGCGACTTTTCTGTCCGCGCCCTTGTAAGCAAGACCCGCCGTCCATGCGCGTTTGTATTCTTGAGCCTTAGTGTTGCTGGCATATGCGCCGCGAATCTTGAAGCCATTATCGAAGGTGTAGCGTGCGCCGACCGCCCAAACGTTTGCGTTCTTTGCCTTCTTATTGTTCTTCTTGTAACCGGGCAGATATTCAAAATCATCGCTACGGAAGTGATGATAACCCGCGCCAACGTAGAATTTGCCGGTGTCGTAGGAAATTTCTGCACCCTGATAGCTTGCCGTTTTGTCCGCCAAAGTTATATCAGCGTTGAGGTTAGCGTTTTCAAGGTTCCAACGACCTGCCATAAGAGCAACTTTGAATTTGTCGCCGTAAATCGCCTGGAAACCGCTGAAGAAGTCATCCATTACGAGACCGTCGTCAACGTTGGTGTAAAAGGGCATTCTACCGATGTTGAGCGTGAGTTTGTCGTCGAAATATTTGCCTTCCGCGAATGCGTAGGTAAGTTTGAAATTGCCGGTCGTGTCTTCGCTCATGTTAGAAGTTGCCGTCATACGAGCTTTAATCTTCCAGTGGTCGTTAACCGTTGCAGTCGGGAAGAGGCGCAGTTGGAGTTGGTTATTGGTGCGTTTGATTTTGCCGCTGGAGTAAGGGAGCTTTTCGCGGTCGTTCCAATAGCGATAACGAAGTTCGCCCGTCCAAACAACTTTGTCAGCGTACTTTTCGAGTTCAGCCACGCGAACGCCCAAAGCGTCGAGTTCATCACGGAATTCAGCCGCAAGGCGGTCGAGTTCAGCTTTGCTTGCGCCGGAAGGATTCTTCGCCATAGCTTTAGCAATCATCTGCGCCATTTCGTAACGGGTGATGTTGCGGTCGCCGCGATAAGTGCCGTCGCCATAACCTTCGATAACGCCTTCTGCCGCGAGTTTGGAAACGGATTGATAAGCCCAGTGTCCTGCCGGAACGTCGCTAAAAGGATTTGCCGCCGCGAATGTAGTTGAACCTACTCCGACGACGAAAGCCGCCGTCAATGCTGCTGCTACTGTTTTCTTCATTTTGAAGACCTCCATTTAACTTAACCGATAAATTATTTTTGTCGGCTTGCGGTTGCATTTGGAGGAGTTTTCTAATTTGAGTGGCCGTGTTTCCTCAAGTCTTCCGACTTCTCCGCTTGTTTCCTTAAGCCGCATTGACTATAGCACACTCAAAAAATTTTTTCAAGAAGAATTTTTTTCATGCTTATTCCACAGTATTTTTATTAAAGTTGCACCACGGCTCGCCGCTCATGAAATCGCCGCCATTATAACAAGCCGCCCGCGCACGACAGCCGCCACATTTATTTTTGTAACGACAAGTTCCGCAGTTGCCGCTGTAATCAAGCGTCCGCAATGTCTTTAAAATTTTATTCGACCGCCAAATTTCGTCGAAGGGCGTTTTGCGCACGTCGCCGAGTTCCATGTTTAAATAAGCGCACGGCTGAACTTTACCACGCGGGCTAATTATGCAGTAGCTTAAGCCCGCTAAACACCCGCGCTTAAATCTGGTTTTTATGCCGAGTTGGTCAGCGATTCTTAAAAATTGCGGCGCACATGTCGGCTTTAGTTCGATTGAAACTTCCTGTTGCTTGCGCATGATTCGCGTTAAAACATTTTCGTAACCTTCAGCGCGCAGGGATTCTTCCTCAATCGTCTTGGCGCGTCCCGTCGGTACCAAAAAGAAAAAATGATGCGCCTTTGCTCCAAGCTCAACTGCAAAATCTGTTAACGCTTCCAGCTCGTGTTGATTCCAATCCATAACGGTTGTATGCATTTGGAAGGGCAAGCCCGCCGCCGCACAATTTTTCATGCCGTCAACTGCGCCCTGCCACGCGCCCGCGAACGACCGAAATTTATCGTGCTTGCCTGCGTCGAGTGAATCTAAGGAAATGCCCATTCCTTTTGCGCCTGCCGCTTTTAAGTCGCGAGCCATTTGCGCCGTTATCAACGTGCCGTTCGTGCCGAAGACCGCAATTAATTTTAAGTGCGTCGCATGTTCGACAAGCTCTAAAATGTCGGGGCGCATTAGAGGTTCGCCGCCCGAAAATATCATTATCTTGAAACCTGCGCGGGCTATATGATTTAAAAGTTCTTTAGCCTCTGTCGTCGAAAGTTCTTCCTGTGCCTTACAGCCCGCATCGCGGTAGCAATGGGCGCAATACATGTTGCAAGCGTTCGTTGTGTTCCATGAGACTATCAAATTAAATCCCTCCCGCGCCAGTATAATTGCCGCGCAGATTTTTTGCAAGATTGAAGAATCGCCTTGCCTTTGATATAATTTTAAAAAATTTTCGGAGGGAGACGGCGGTTCGTGAATTTTACTCATCTGCACGTTCACACGGAATATAGTTTACTCGACGGCGCGGCGCGTATCAATGACTTGCTCGACGCGGCAAAAAATTTCGGCATGACTTCCCTCGCGATAACGGATCATGGCACAATGTACGGAGTTATTGATTTTTACAAGGCGGCAGTTAAGCGCGGCATTAAACCGATTATCGGCTGTGAAGTTTACGTTGCGCCACAATCGCGCTTCGACCGTGAAGAAATTGGCGGCGTTAAATATTTCCATTTGATTTTGCTTGCCGAGAATAACACGGGCTATAAAAATCTCGTTAAGCTGGCGTCGCGGGCGGCAATCGAGGGTTTTTATTATCGTCCGCGTGTCGACAAAGAACTTTTGCGCGAATATCACGAAGGACTTATCGCGTTGAGTGCGTGCGTTGCCGGAGAAATTCCTCAAGCCGTTCTACACAAAAATTTTTCTCAAGCTAAAGAAATTATCCGAGAGTACGCAGAAATTTTCGGGCAGGGAAATTTTTTTTTGGAAATACAAAATCACGGGCTTGACGACGAGGCTAAAGTTCGGCACGCGCTTAAAAATTTTTCCGCCGAATTAAATATCCCGCTTGTCGCAACTAACGATTCGCATTACGTGCGACGCGAGGACAGCGCGTTTCATGAAATATTGCTTTGTATTCAGACGGGCAAAACGATTCTCGACGAACACCGTATGAAATTTTCTTCCGACGATTATTTTCTAAAATCGGCTGAGGAAATGCGCGAACTTTTCTTTGATACGCCTGAAGCTTGCGATAACACTTTGAAGATTGCCGAACGTTGCAACGTTACGATTGAGTTTGGAAAATTTCAAATGCCCGAATTCCCGTTGCCGGCAGGTAAAACCGACGCCGAATATCTGCGCGAACTTTGCAATAAAAAAATTCTCGACCGCTACAAAATTATAACGGACGAGATTAAAACGCGCCTCAATTACGAGCTGAAAATTATTCATAACATGGGCTACGACGGCTATTTTTTGATTGTCTACGACTTTATCAACTTTGCACGTCGAAATAAAATTCCCGTCGGTCCCGGACGCGGTTCGGCGGCTGGCAGTCTCGTCGCTTACGTTTTGGAAATTACCGAACTCGACCCGCTCAAATATAATTTGCTGTTTGAAAGATTTTTAAATCCGGAACGTGTCACATTGCCCGATATTGACGTTGACCTTTGCTATATCCGCCGCGACGAGGTTATTGCTTACGTTAAGGAAAGATATGGCGCGGATAAAGTTTCGCAGATTGTGACGATTGGGACTATGGCGGCTAAGGCGTCAATTCGCGACGTTGCCCGCGTGCTCAACGCGTCCTATTCTGAAAGTACGCGCCTCGTTAAAATGCTTCCCAACGTCTTAAACATTTCGATTGACGCCGCGTTAAAAAAATCCAACGAATTGCGCGAAGAATACGAAGGCAATCTCGAATCAAAAAAAATTATCGACTTGGCGCGGAAAATGGAAGGCTTGCCGCGACATTCATCAGTTCACGCGGCGGGCGTCGTCATATCAAAAGTTCCGCTTGATGAAATTGTTCCGTTGCAAATTTCAAACGGCGCACTCGTCACACAATACGACAAGGACAAAATCGAAGAGCTTGGACTTTTAAAAATGGATTTTCTGGGCTTGCGAACGCTGACGATTATGGCAGGAACTTTGGAGAATATCAAAGCCTCGCGCGGCGTGGAGTTGGAGCTGTCGAAAATTCCACTGCGTGACAAAAAAACGGCGGCAATGCTTTCAGCGGGCAAAACGGGCGCAGTATTTCAAATGGAGTCGCCGGGAATGACGGCAATGGTTAAAGAGTTGCGCCCCGAAGGTTTCGAGGACTTAATTCCGACGGTTGCGCTGTATCGACCGGGGCCGCTCGGTTCGGGCATGGTTGAAGACTTCATAGCGGGCAAGCACGGACGCAAAAAGCCGCAATATTTGCACCCAAAACTTGAGCCGATTTTAAAAGAAACTTTCGGCGTGATTTTGTATCAAGAACAAGTTATGCAAATCGTTCAAACATTGGCGGGCTTTACGTTAGGACAAGCGGATTTATTGCGGCGGGCGATGAGCAAAAAAAAAGCTGAAATATTGCTCGCGCAGAAAGAAAATTTTTTGCGCGGTTGCGAATCAAACGGCGTGGAAAAATCATTGGCGGAGAAAATTTTTGAGTTGCTAAGCCACTTCGCGGATTACGGCTTTAATAAATCGCACTCGGCGGCTTATGGACTTTTGGCTTGGCAGACGGCGTATTTAAAAGCGCATTATCCTGCAGAGTATATGGCGGCAACGATGTCGGGCACACCGGACGCGGATAAAGTTGCAGGTTACATTGAACTTGCGCGGCGCATGAGGATAAAAGTTCTTGCGCCCGATATAAATTCCAGTGAGGGACATTTCACGGTTGAAGGCAACGCGATTCGATTCGGCTTGTCGGCGATAAAAACCGTCGGTGATACGTCAGTTGCAAACATTTTAAACGAGCGTGCGTTCGGGAAATTTAAATCGCTAACAGAATTTTGCGGGCGGCTCGACATTAAGGCGGTACCTCGTCGCAGTTTGGAAAAATTAATTAAATGTGGCGCGTTTGACAGCTTGGACAGAAGACGGACGGCACTTTTAGAGGGGCTTGATTCGGTTATGGAGGCGGGCGTCAAACGACAAAAGGAACGCCAAAGCCGCGCGATTAATCTTTTTGGAGCAGATGAACTTCACGAAACGAACGCCGAAATTCCCGATGTCAAAGAACGTTCGCCCAAAGAAATTCTAGCGTGGGAAAAAGAGACACTTGGATTTTACATATCGGGGCACCCGCTGGAAACTTTTCGCGATAAACTTTCCGCACTCAAAAGTAGCAAAGACCTCGACAAGTTAATAGGCAAGCGCGTTAAAATTGGCGGGATTGTCACGGACGTTAAACGAGTTACGACTAAGAAAGGCGATTCAATGGCGTTCTTTACTGTGGAAGATTTTGACGGCATGATTAAAGTTACACTCTTTCCGAACGCCTTTTATCAAAATTCTGCCGTTGCAAAAAATGAGGAAGTGGTCATCGTGGAGGGGCGCGTTGACAATGCTAACGATACGATTAATGTTGTGGCGGATAAAGTAACGGTGGCGAAAAATTATGCACCGGATTTTTGGTTGACGATACCTGCACAACTAGAAATGCCCGCGACTTTTGACGCTTTAAAAAAAATTTTTGCTGAACACGCCGGTTGGAGCCATGTATTTTTAAATCGGCTCGGCAAGTGGAAAAAAATTGCGCCCAAAATTTCGGACAGCTCGGAATTGCGCAGTGAGCTTAAAAAATTATTGGGCGCGGACAATGTCAGACTTTATTAATTTTTTGGAAGGTGATTTTATTGGAGACATTTTG